>CAYHPU010000010.1:0-19923 GCA_964358525.1 uncultured Gammaproteobacteria bacterium | reverse complement strand
TGCTTTTCGAAAGAAAATTCTCCTGTTCTGAGAGTTTTAATTTCTGGGGTTGATAGATTTATAATTGTTGAGGGTTTGTTGTGGGGAAGTGTGCCCGCGTCGATGATGAGACTAATACAATCTCTTTTTTTTATACTCAAAGATTCAAGTAATGAGTCAATTGAATAGTGGGGTGGACGATTTTGAAGATTTGCGGAAGTAGCGGTATAGGGGAAATCGAGAGCATTTGAAAGCTCGTTCATAAATACATGTTGCGGATAACGAATTCCAATGGTTCCGTCCGCAGCTTCAAGATTTGATACCGTTTTATGTAAAGAAGGAAGGATAATGGTAAAAGGACCTGGGACTATGGTGCGCAACAACGCACTTTGTTCCGATGATACTTTTGTGTAGGACGAAAAATCATCGACAGATTTTACGGCAATAGAAACTGCTTTATTCGGGGAACGTTCTTTAAAAGAAAAGAGTTTGTCTACTGCTTCAGGGTTCTTTGCGTTGACTGCAACCCCGTATACGGTATCTGACGGGAAAATAACGAGTCCTCCGCTTTGGAGTGTCTTTTTGGCTTCAGAGATAACCACATGGCTGTTTTCCTTTTTCAGGACAATGCGTTTCATGCAGAGTATTATACCTTGGGCCACATCCAAATAATAATATGATATCTTTTTTTCAATTGAAGATGTGGCACAAGGGGTCGTATCCATCAATGTAATATCAGTTTATTGATGGACGAGCCCTTAGTATATAATACCTTTCATGGAAAAAGCATTTATTCCCCGCGAACACGAAGAAAAACTCTACACTCAATGGGAGAAAAGTGGGGTTATGCATGCAAAAGATTCTGGATCAAAAAAAGGTTATTGTGTTATTCTCCCACCGCCAAACGCGAACGCAAACCTACATCTTGGACACGCAATGTATGTAAATGAGGATATTATGATTCGGTACCATAAAATAAAGGGTGATAATGCTATGTGGCTACCCGGCGCAGACCACGCGGGCTTTGAAACTCAATTTGTATTCGAAAAACAGCTTTCAAAGGAAGGAAAAAGTAGATTCGATTTTGACCGTGAAACGCTCTATAAAATGATCTGGGACTTTGTACACCAAAATCGCTCACACATGGAAAATCAACTACGACGACTTGGTTTTTTCCTCGATTGGGATAGGCGAAAATTTACTTTAGATACGGATACAGTTGCAATTGTATACAAAACATTCAAACAATTATTTGACGACGGGCTTATATATCGAGATTTTCGTTTGGTCAATTACTGTACCCATTGTGGTACCGGTTTTTCGGATCTTGAAGTAAAGCATATCGAACAAAAAGATCCACTCTATTATTTACAATATGGGCCGTTTGTACTCGCGACCGTTCGTCCAGAAACAAAATTTGGAGATACCGCAGTTGCGGTAAACCCGAAAGATAAACGGTATAAACAGTGGATTGGAAAGGAAATTGAAGTAGAGGGGCTTCTGGGGAAGTTCAAAATTACTGTTGTTGGAGACAGTGCCATAGACCCTAAATTTGGTACGGGCGCGGCAAAAGTAACACCGGCACACGATTTTACCGACTATGAAATTGCAAAACGGCACAATTTGGAATTTAAAGAAGTAATAAATAAACAGGGAAGACTTACAGACATAGCTGGCCCGTATAAAGGAATGAAAGTACTAGCTGCACGTAAACTCGTTGTAGAAGATCTTCAAAAAAAAGGACTCTTAGTTAAAACAGACGAATTATACATTCACACCGTTTCGGCGTGCTACAAGTGTAACCGAACATTGGAACCGCTCCTTATGCCGCAGTGGTATGTAAAAGTTAAACCGCTTGCGGATAAAGCAATTGACGCAATAAGGAAGAAAAAAGTTATTTTTTTGCAAAAGAAGTTTGAAAAACGTGCGACTTCCTGGCTCACCAATTTTCATGACTGGAATATATCTCGACAGATTGTGTGGGGGATACAGATACCGGCCTATTTATGTAAATCCGAAATCCGAAACAAACCCCTCCTCGCCTCCCCTAATAGGGGAGGGCAGGGTGGGGTAAAATCCAAATCATGGTTTGTAAGTATAAACAAGCCCGAAAAGTGTCAAATTTGCGGTAACTGCGAATTTGAACAGGATACAGACACGTTTGATACATGGTTTTCTTCTGGCCAATGGCCGTTTACGACCCTAATGACAACACAAAAGGGAGATTATGACTTGTTTTATCCTACAAGTGTTATGGAAACAGGGTACGATATTTTGCCATGGTGGGTATGCCGCATGCTTATGTTAGGACTTTATGTAACAGGAAAAGTTCCATTTGAAAAGGTTTTTTTGCATGGAATGGTACGCGATTCTAAAGGTCAAAAAATGAGTAAGAGCAAAGGAAACGTAATAAACCCGCTCGAAATGATAGATAAGCACGGAGCAGACGCTCTTCGAGCATCGCTTGTTTTTGGGACCCTCGAAGGCAACGACACCTCTGTATCTGAACAAAAGATTATTGGAATGAGAAATTTTGCAAATAAAATATGGAACATTGGGAGATTCATTATATTGAGTAAAATTCCAAATTCCAAATCACAAATTACAAATAATGATCAAATACTAAAATCTAAATCGGACAATAAAATAATTAGCGAATTACACTCAGAGTTTTCTAAAATAGAAAAAAAGGTTGAGAAGGCGATGGATGAGTATAAATTTTCTAAGGCGCTCAACGACTTATACGAATTCACCTGGCACCGATTTGCAGATTATTACATAGAAGCCTTGAAGGATGAAATAAGAAATGGTACTATAGACACAGTTAATACACTTGAAACAGTTTATATAAAGTGTCTTACGATGCTTCACCCCTTTATGCCGTTTGTAACTGACGCAGTGTATAAAGCGTTTAAGGGTGAAGACGCATCTATTATTAGTTAGCATTTTTTGTATGTCATACCTCGGCCATAAGGGTTCAAAAATAAAACGAGCACGAACACATGGATTTCGTAAACGAAACAGTACTGCAAAAGGCAGGCTGGTTATGAAAAAACGACAAATGAAAGGTCGTAAACGAATAGTTATAAAAACACGTAAAAAGTGAGTAAGAAAGCGGGTGTCGTTCTTATCCTTGGCAGGCCCAATGTTGGTAAGTCTACTTTTATTAATACACTTCTTGGTCAAAAAATTAGCATTACGTCCCCAAAACCCCAAACTACGCGGCGCTCCATAAAAGCAATCTATGAAGACGAACGCGGACAATTAATTTTTATTGATACACCAGGTATTTTTAAGAAAGCTCAAGATAAACTCTCAAAACAGATAAACAAGAATGCGGAAAGTTCGGTGCACGATGACTTTGACGTTGTACTCTATATGGTAGACCATACCCGTCATCGCGATTTCGAAGAAGGAAAAATACTTGGAATAATTCGGACGATACATAAACCAAAAATTGTCGCTATTAATAAAATAGACAAAAATGATACGAGTTATATAGCTGAGTACCGGTTTCTCGAAGAGGAAATTCCCGAAATGTTTACAATCTCCGCACTCAAAAACAAACACATTAAACCGCTTATAGATGCTATTTTCGAAAAAGTGAGCCGTCCCTATCCAATTATTAACCGCGACGATTTTGTAGTTCCCGCAATCAACATGCACAGTCGGCAATTTTTAGAAGACCTTATTCGTGAGAAAGTATATATTTTTACTCGCCAAGAAGTGCCCTATAAAACTGGTGTAAACATTGAAGAAGTTACCGAGCGAAAAGATAAAACGCTCTATATTAAGGCAGTTATCTTTACCACGGATAAACGATATAAAAAAATGCTCATAGGAAGAGGGGGAAGAATGATTAAGGAGATAGGAATGGCAGCGCGCAAAGAACTTGAGCTTTCAACCGAAAAAAAAGTGTACTTAGATGTACGGGTGGAAGTAGATTACCACTTACTTGATGCGATTTAATCGTTTCAACACTTCTTCTTTTCCCATAATTTCCATACCTTCGAAAAGTGGTGCGGTAACTTTCTTGTTTGAAAGAGCGTATCGAATATCCATATATAATTTAACTGGCTTGATAGTATGTTTGTTTGCAAAATCTTCAGTCTTAGAATAAATAATGTCATGTTTCCACTCAATTGATTCATAGAGCTTAGTTAGATCTGTTCTGACAGTTTTCAATAATGGAATATCCATATCAATTTTTTGGGGATCTTCAAAAATAAATTCAACAAGAGGCCAATACTCTTTCAATGTCTTTATGCGAGTTTGAACAAGAGGAATAGTTTTTTCAAGTTTTTCATCATTCAGTTCCTTATTAAGATATGTCCTAAGGTAATTTTTAATTTTTAATTTCAAATTTTTAATTTCATATTTTCGTATATACTCACCATTCATCCATGTTAATTTATTAAGATCAAATTTTGGGTTTAGTGCGCTCAAATCTTTAAAATCAAATAGAGAAATAAATTCATCATACGAAAAGATCTCTTTTTCTTCGGGGTGGCTCCATCCAAGAAGAGACATAAAGTTCAGTACAGCTTCAGGCAAAAAACCCTCCTCTTGATACCACGAAACAGAAGCGTGTCCGTGGCGTTTAGACATTTTTGACCCGTCCATGTTGGTGATGAGTGGTGTATGGGTAATAATGGGCATTTTCCAACCAAAATAGTCATACAAAAGCTTATGTTTTGGGAAGCTCGGAATCCATTCGGATCCTCGAAGGATATGGGTAATTTCCATTAAATGGTCATCAATAACAACCGCGAGGTGATAGGTGGGAAATCCGTCAGACTTCATAATTACCTGGTCATCGACCTGGTCTACACTAAATACAATATCGCCCCGTGTATTATCAGGAACAGTAATAGTTCCTGTATCGGGGATTTTCATACGGATAACGTGTCGTTCTCCGCTCTCTACGCGTTTGAGCGTCTCTGATACACTAAGGGAACGACATCTTTTGTCATACAAAGGGGATTTACCTTGTTTTTGTTGTTCTTTTCGCATTTCGTCTAACCGCTCCGGTGTGCAGAAACAATAATATGCGTGCTCATTTTTGACGAGCTCTTCTGCGTATTTTTTATATAAGGGGAGCCGTTCGGATTGGCGGTAAGGACCGAAATTCCCTCCTTTTCGGGGACTTTCGTCTTCAGTAAGGCCAAACCAATCAAGCGCTTCGTAAATTTTTTGTTCGGCTCCTTGGACAAGCCGGCTTTGGTCAGTATCTTCTATTCGAATACAAAATTTTCCTTTATTTTTGAGGGAGTATGCTCTATCCAACATCGCTTGATAAATAGTTCCAATGTGTGGAAATCCTGTTGGAGAGGGCGCTATTCGAGTTCGTACCATACTTCTCATTGTATCAAAAATTGGCTATACTATTACTACCATGACACTCACCGAGTTCTCCTATCAGGCGCGCGTAGCTCTTAAATTTGGGCTCATATTTGGGGCACTCTTTGGAGGGTTTGTCATATTATTCGTAGTACTCCTTATGAGTATAAAGCCTGTCCCGCGGAAGATTTCAAATATAAAAACCGTTTTTGGAAAACTTGAAAGCCCGATATTTGAAGAAGCACAGGACAAAAAAAAACTCAGCTTTTTTTTGGATACTGTTGATGGTGAATTACCCATTGCAACGAGCGAAGCGGCGATATATTTTATTCCACAAAAACAAACGACTCTTGCTTATTTAAATAAAATTTATGCAGTTGCTCGTGGTTTTGGGTTTGACACAGATACAATTAAACACGAGCCGATAAACGAAACGTGGGTTAAGTTTGAGGATGAATCACGATTACTGAGTATTGATATCCGCTCGTTTCACTATAATTTTCACTTAAAGGGGTCAGACGTACTCCAAAATTTAATTGAAGCGACACCTGAAGGTAAATTTACGAGTCGCGAAACTGAAATTCTTGATAAAGCCAAAGAAACAATTCGACTTCACGAAGGGTATACAGAAGACCTTGCTTCGGGAAAGACAAACATAGTATATGTTAAATACGACGTGACGAACCAAACGTTTTATCCTGTTTCGTCAGAGGAAACACCTCAAGCAGTGCGTATTGATTTCTTCCGAAAAGACGAAGGAACGACGCCTGTTGTTTCTCCTCGTTTTTATGAAAGCCATAATTATGTTGTTTTAGCCCCTCTTACACAAGATGTTCGAATGATTGCTGAGCAATATAAAAGCTTTGACAAGCTTATTACTCAACAAGGGGTTTACCCTATTAAACCAATTCAGACGGTGTGGGAAGAAATAAAAGCGAATAAAGCGTCGATAATTGCGCTTGAAAATGGATACCTTGGAAAAATAAAAGTTAAACAAATATATGTAGCCTATTATGACCCCGAAGAGTATCAGAAATATTTTCAACCAATTTTCGTTGTGATTGGAGACCACGGATATATAGGATATATTTCTGCGATCGTGGATTCACTCATGATCAATTAGCAGATACTGAGTCGATATTCTGATACGAGAAGGTAGCGTTTATGTATGAAATAAGTGTTTTTGTATCGGCAAAGCGGTCTTCGCTATTGAGAACTACAATAATTATTGGATGCCCATTATACAAATAATAGGAAATGAGATTTTCTCCTGCAAGGTCCGTAGTACCTGTTTTAAGACCGCCAATATGTGGAATAACTCCTACCAGTTGGTTTCCATTTAAAAGATAGTGGAAGTATTTGAATGTTACATCGGATACGGTGATAGATTTTGTCGACGTTATATCTAGAAGAAGTGGAAACTGAATAAATTCTTTGGCAAGAATGGACAAATCATACGCCGTTGTTTGTTGTCTGGGATCGTCAAAACCAATCGGATCGACAAAACGGGTGTCTTTCATGTTGAGTCGGTACGAGAGGTTATTCATAGATTTAACAAAATTAGAAACTCCTCCGATGTAATTTTCGGCTAATGTATATGCGGCGTCGTTAGAAGAGTTTACGAGCGTACCGTAGAGAAGATTTAAAACAGTAATTTTTTCGCCAGGAACGAGTCCCATAGTAACCTCTTCAGAAATTGCGGTCTTAACTAGTAACGGTTGAGTGAGTGTATAGTTACGGAATGCAACAAGCGCAGTCGCCAATTTAACTATTGATGCAGGGTACAAAGGCACTTTTTCATTAAAAGCCCGAAGGGGAGTAAACGAGTCAGCATCCATTATCAAATATGAGGAAGCAGAAACAGAAGGAGCTAGCGTGTCGGGAATTTGTTTAGGGAGGGCATGTGGTTTAAATACAATGGCAGGTATTTTTGAAAGAGTGTATTGGTTAGCAATAAGTGGCGCCGCGAGTGGATTATAACCTGCATAAAACAGACAAAACAGGATAAGAGAAGAATAGAGAACTACTTTAGCTTTATACAGTATACTCATGTACTTTTTATTTTATACAGTACTGTTTTATTTTTTTTGTAAATAACAGTGCCGATTTTAGAAAACTTTTTACTATTCAGAAGTGGATATTTCTCACGTTCAAACTTTCCTATTATAACGAAACGGACATGGTAAGAAAGAAGTAATTTTTTTATTTTCGCTATATCTTTTTCTGTTGACTCATATATCTTTTTAACTTGTTCTGCTCGAGGACGAACAACATCATACGAACCCCGCCACAACCATTCGTGAACTGGCCAACCAATAATTGTTGGTACGCCAGTATGTGCTGAAACGAGGTTAAAGTCTGTGTAAGAGTCTCCATGTGCCTCAAGAAGTGAAAATGGCTTACTGTACATCCCCCTTTCTTTATTAATAATCTGGACAATGTCATATAATTCGGGGTAGGTAGTTTTTATCCACAGGGACCCGTCCAAGGTTTTGAAGTTTTTGCTAAACGGATTAATGGATCCGAAATAAGAGGGAATTGAGAAAGAAGGATATATAGAGAGTAATACAAACAGTGGAACAAGAATTACCATCATAAGTAGTTTAAAAATCTTTCGCTTTATTTGATTTGAAACTATAAAAAATAGTGATACGGAAGACAGAATAGTCATTATCATAAATGCTTGGTACCCCAATTTAAACATAGTGTTTGCTCGAAAATGTGCGGGGTAAATATCTTTAAAATAAAAAAATTCAGCAAAAAGAGTTAACAAAAGGGAGTGAATATAAGCAAAAAATATAAAGTACGATAAGCGATTTGCAACTACAGAAACAGTATTCTTTTTGAAAAATATGAATTTAAGAAAAAGAAGAAAAGCTATCCAAAAAAAACCCCACAATATAAACAGCATCCAAAATGGACTCGTCTGACATTTGTCTTGTTCAAAAAGGAACGGGCCAATTTTTTGTAGTTTTATCAAAATGTCTGGCGCACAATTCATGGCAAGGCCTGTAGCAAACGGTTTAAAGTGAATCGAGAATGGTAGAGCAACTATGAAAGCTCCACACAATAGTAAAACATACCGGATAAGGACAGGGAGAATTGTCTGATATTTAATAACGAGCACAAAAAAAAGCAAAGTTCCATACACTAATAGATCTGTTGAGTTTGTCATATAACTGGTTCCGAGAAAAAAAGAAAACAGAAGTTCAAACAAATAATTAATTTTCCTATTATCATAGGAAAGATATCCAATAAAAAGGGCAAGGAGCAAAAGAACCACTGGTATATTGAGTACGTGTCCATGGAGATCCGAAACAACGTATGAGTACGAGGGGAATTCATGAATCGTGAAAGGAATGAATCGTGTGGCGTTTGGATACCAGTAATTTTTTGGATTGAACCATGAAAGAATAGACCAAAAAGGAACAGGATTTTCTGGTTGGTACCCTTTTGTAAATAAATACAGAGTATGAAGGTTCCCTCCAAGGTTTAAAAGATATGCTCCGACGATTCCCGTTCCTAGTACATTTTTCCAAAAAGAGAGAAAATGTTGTTTCTTTTGTAGCAGTAAGGAATACAGATTAGCGCAGAGTGAAAAAGTAGATGTTACACTGAGTCCAAAAATTGTTGAAAGCATTAAATTGTACCCCACGGAAGGTACTGTCCCGGTTATTTTAATAATAAGCGCAGTAAAAAAATGTCCAAAATAGTAATAGTTTATTGAAAAAAAGTGGGTGCTTGAAGCAAACCAGGGGTCTTGAGGTGGAAGATATGTGCTATTGAGAATGCTATTTATGAATCCAAAATCCATGTATTTTTCAAGACTTCGGATAGTTGGCTCGTGGCCTTTAACGTAGGACCAAAACAGATAACTTGTTAATAATAAAAGCTCGTACCCAACAATTATTTTGATAGACGGAGTTTTTGGCCTCACTTTTTTATGTATAACGATATTTAAAAGTAGATACATGAGTAGCGAGAAATAAATAGTCATTAATGAGAAACCGGAAACATGAAACGTGGTGAGTACAAATACTATATAGGAAACGATAATAATTCCCAGGATGCGTGAAAATGCATATCCTTTATCTATAAAACTACGGAAAAGTGTTGCCGAAAGGGGAATTGAAATAAGTGAAAATGCTACTGTTGCCAAATACCAATTAAGAGATATTGATAACCAATATATATACGTGGCGAACATAGCTCCTATTATATACAATAGATATACAATGAATATCTGGGTTGATGGATTATTAAATGATCCGATGGGTCGAGTTCGAGGCGCGGGGAGCTTTTCAACAATGTTCTATGAGGCAATGGCACAATATGGCAAGAAGTATAATCTCTTTTCTTCGAGAATTGCTCCTGATGTTTATCTACATACCCAATTTTCGCCATTCAAGCCGTTGCCATACAAAGAAGGAAGAAAGAATGTTCTGGTTATCTTTGATGCCCTACTTTTAAAGTATCCAGCTCGTTTTCCCGCAGGGATTCGAGGAAATCTTCAATGGTGGATGAATAAGTTATTTCTTAAGAAGTACGATGGCTTTCTAACTATCTCTGAAACATCAAGAACAGAAATATCAAACATAATGGGAATTGAGCCAGAGAAAATTCAAAATATTGGTTGTGCAGCAAAAAAAATATTTTACGAAGATCAATCAAATACAGAAACTAAACTACCATTTGAATTACCCACTTCATTCATTTTATATGTAGGAGACGTGACATGGAACAAAAATCTGGTTCGTTTTGCTAAAGCCGTTGTACAGACTCAAATACCTACTGTGCTTGTTGGAAAAGCTTTGACTGAAAGAGTTGATCCTGCAAACAAGTGGACAGAAGATCTAGTCTTATTCAACGAGTATGTAAAAAAATATCCGGGGTTATTTACTATAATCGGTAATATCTCTGATGGCGAACTGGTCGAAGTCTACAAAAAATCAAATGGGGTGTGCTTGCCCTCGCTAGACGAAGGGTTCGGATTGCCATGGCTCGAAGGTGCGCTTCTCAATAAACCACTTATAGTATCTGACATCTCCATTTTCCGAGAAATTTCAAAAGGAACGTCATTATATTTTGATCCATATACTGTGGACAGTATGGCGAGTGGTCTACGTTCACTTATGGAAATTACACCAGAACAGAATCAAGTAATGATACAAAACCAAAGGAAACAGGCGCTTGAGTTCACTCAAGAAGCTTTCATATCTAAGCTCTCGCAAAGACTGTTCGCGATACTCAAATAATTATTTGTAGTACGACTTTATCTGGAACAAAACGTATAGCGAAAGAACAGTCCCAATAACAAAGCCGCCTAAGTTAAAAGAGATGATGTTCGTAAGGGATGCAAGTAACGTTGAATAATACACCAAATACCACGCTTGTTTTGTACGTTTAAATAATCCTGGTAGTGCAATAGCTTCTAGTACCAAAGAAACTGCAGTAATAATAGTGGTTAAAAGACTGGTAACACCTGCTGAAACTCCTCCAAGGAAGCTGAGTGGCGCTAGTATTGCACCAAGTCCGAGGACAGCAAGTATAAGTGGCAAAGCTAAAATAATTACAACAAGCGTAAGCCATGGGGCAACTTTAACAATAACTTCTTTCCAATTACTCGGTAATGAAAAAGGCGCCTTTGTAACAAGGTACAGCTCAAAAAAATCCTCAAGTTTTTTGAGCATGGTTTTTAAATCGGACGGGTTGGTGGTTAAATTTTGTTTCATATTCGTATCGTACTTATTAAATTTTGTTTTGTCAATATAAGTTGAGATAATGTAACATGATGAAAGCAAAATTATCTACGGTATTATTACTTTCTCTTGGAATAGGGAGTGTCATTAGTATTTTTTTTATTGGTGGTTTTTTTGGCGATTGGCAACTTCGTTTGGTCGACGCACTATTTTTAGGAAGAAAACCGTCATCAAAAATAGTCATTATAGCTATTGATGACGCATCAATAAGTACTTTGGGTCGATGGCCATGGAAAAGAACTTTATTTGCAGACCTACTCAATATAATAGGAAAGGAAGCGAAAGTTATAGGTATAGATGTTGCTTTTCCAGAAGCAAGTTCTGAAATAGACGATCGGTTATTATCGGACGCATTAAAAAAGACTTCAGTTATATTACCTCTCGAAGCACTTACACTAGAAAACAATAAGGAAGGGTATCATGTTAATGCACTACAGAAGCCAATTGAGACTTTTGCAAAAGTGTCACAACAAGGTGTTGTTAATGTATTACCAGACACAGATGGCGTTGTGCGTCGTGTTCCTTACAAAATGTACTCAAAAACAGGAGATAGGTATAAATCATTTTCAGAGCAGATAGTTGAACTATACACGGGGAAGCAAACAGGGAATACCATTTTGCTCCAGAATAATGGATTGTTAATAAATTATGTTGGCAAACCAGGAACATTTCCTCGGTATTCATTTAAAGATGTGCTCGGTGGAACAGTGCCAAAAGAGTTATTTAGAAATAAAATAGTTCTCATTGGTGCCTCAGCATTCGATTTACACGATACTCATATCACGCCAGTCTCAAGCGGTGTTGTAATGCCTGGAGTAGAAGTACACGCAAGTGCAATTGATACCATACTCACTAAACAGTATTTACAACAAGAGTCATCTATATATTCATTTGTGACTATATGGCTCACAATTTCGCTATGTGTTTTTATTTTTACCTGTACGTCGCTTCGCCTGGGGGCTTTTGGTCTATTGATTCTTCTTGTAACGTATGGAACGTATAGTATTGTTTCTTTTGATAAAGGAATTATTCGATTAATTTTTTTACCCTTATCATCAATTCTTATTGCATACGTAGTTAGTATTATTGCGAAATATTTTAATGAGCGGGGCGAGCGCATGTTTATAAAAAAAGCTTTTCAAGCATATTTATCTGAACCACTTCTTCGCGAGCTTATCAAAAACCCGCATATGCTTTCCCTTGGTGGTAAACGAAAAAAAATGTCGATTCTTTTTTCAGATATTGCAGGATTTACCAGTATTTCCGAAAAATTAAATCCAGATCAATTGTCACAACTTTTGAATGAATATCTTACGGCAATGACCCAGATTATATTTGAAAATAAAGGCGTCGTAGATAAATTTATTGGTGACGCAATTATGGCGTTTTGGGGTGCTCCGATAGATGATGAATCTCAGGCTTTTCATGCGTGCCAAACGGCGCTTTCGATGCAAAAAAAGGCTGCCGAGCTCCGCCTTGAGTGGGAAAAATTGAGCCTTCCCCAATTCTCTGTTCGAATTGGAATTAATACGGGGGAAATGATAGTGGGCAACATGGGTTCGGTAAATCGTTTTGACTATACTGTAATTGGAGACGCAGTAAACTTAGGATCGCGCCTCGAAGGTATAAATAAAGAATACGGCACGGCAATTATTATAAGCGAGTGTGTATACACAGAAGTTAAAGGTGTGATGACGAGCCGGTTATTAGATAAGGTTGCTGTAAAAGGGAAAAGTAAAGGTATTTATATTTATGAACTTCTCCACGAAGGAACAGCAACTGCTACCGAGGAAGAATGGCTTTCTCTTTTTGAGAAAGGTCGGCTCGAATATGAAAAAGGAAATTTTTCTCAAGCTACTACAATTTTTGCAGAAGCCTATAAAAAATACTCAAGTGATATGGTAATCTCATTATATCTTACCCGATGTAATGGATATATAGAAAATCCGCCCTCTCAATGGGATGGAATTTATCGAGCAACACACAAATAGTGCGCTGTGCTATTATAAATATATATGTTTGGGCTTCCTTTCTTCTCTAAAAGTAAAAAAAGCGAAGGTCATACCTTTTTTTTATTCCTTGCGGGAGAAAAGGTCTATGGCATTGCTATGGATGAATCCAATAGACAGAGCCATACCTCGTTATATGTTGAACAAGTAGATCCATTTTTAAAAGACGCGATTTTAAAAATTGAAAAGATTATTAGTAGTTGCGAAGAAGAATTAGGGGAACAGATTTATCTGCGCAAAACAGTTCTTTTCTTAAACTCACTCTATATAAGTGATTCGGGAGGAATACGCGAAGATTTTCGCCAGTCAATAAAAAAGATCATTCATGAACTCGATTTGGAGAATTTGGGTTATGTAAATTTTCATGAAGCGATAAATGTATTTTATGCACTAAAGAAAAAAGAATATTTTTTTGTAGAAGAAAGTGTTTATGACTATAGTATTTATGAATACAACGAAGGAAAATTGAAAATAAATACGAAAATAGCAAAAACTCAATCGGCAGAGTCAGACGCCCATGAATTAAAACAAACTACTAAAGAATCTGAAGTTATTGGTTTTCTTTACAACAACATAAAGCAATTTACTCCGAGTGAGATTGTATCGGACGAGTTACTTTTTAATATTTTTTGTACCGTTTACTTAAAAAATACGGGCAAGTCGGTTCCTATTGATATGCCGATAGGTGAACGAATTGTCAGTGAAAAAAATGAATTCCTATTTCCACCGGCACCTGGTTTTGGCATACATATGGATGAAGAAAACATAGGTGAGCAGATTCAAGTAGTAAAGAAGTTTGATCTAAAGAAATTATTCAATGCTGTACGAATTCCACTATTTCCATTTCCTGCAATACTTGTTATGGGGAGTATTCTTGCTATTTTTGTCGCATATATTATTTTCTTTCATTCGGTGCGCATAGAACTCGAAACAAAAAAAGAAAGTTTTTCTTCTGAAACATCATTTTCTGTCGGAGATAAAAATAGTAACGTATTTACCTATCAATACAATATAAAGATAACTCAAGAAACAACAGGTGAAAAAGATATTGGCGAACAAGCAAGTGGCGAAGTAACAATCTACAATGGGCTGTTCGAAAAAAAGGATGTACCAGTAAATACGAAAATGCGCACGAAAGATGGAAAAATCTTTGTAACAAATGCCTTTGTTTCTGTGCCGGCCGCAACTACCTCCGCAAATCTAGATGCGGGTTTAGTTACAAAAGCATTTGGGAAAAAAACTGCCCTTGTGCATTCTGCAACTATTGGAGCGGAAGGAAACATAGATAGTGGTAGTAAACTTTCTGTAGATTCAACTAAAGAAGAAGAGCTTTATGCTCTTGCAAATAAGAATTTTACGGGAGG
Organism: uncultured Gammaproteobacteria bacterium; assembly: GCA_964358525.1. Taxonomy (GTDB): domain Bacteria; phylum Patescibacteriota; class Microgenomatia; order UBA1406; family UBA1406; genus CAYHPU01. The sequence continues at coordinate 5,472 of CAYHPU010000010.1, read as the reverse complement.
TTTTAAGCGCACGGTTCGCATTTATTCTCTGGAAGATGAAAAGAAAATGAGCAATGATGTACTTCAAAAACTAAAAAAGGAAATATTGACCGCTTTTAAAATAAACCACACGGATAGTGACTATGTATTTATTGATTTCCTACAAACGAATCAAGAAAAGAAAAAAACAAACGTCAATCTAAACGGTGAAGCAACCGATGTTACCATGTCGAGTGGGGGAATTGCAAAAGTCTATTATATTTCACACGCAGACCTTATTCAAAAAATTCAAAAAGAAAAACTGAAAGGAAAAGAATTTGTTACAAACACTTTCCAACTGACCAAAGTACGAAAGAATGAAAAAGGTAAACCGAATGAATACACAGCGCTAGTTATTGGAAAGGTACAGCGATCTATTGAACGGGAAGCTCTTGCACAAAAAGTATCAGGAAAATTAAATGGCGCTGCTATTTCTATTCTCAAAGAGGAGCAGAATATTATTAATGCCAGTATTACTACTTTTCCAATTCCAATTCCCTTTGTTCCCTGGAATACCAGTAGAGTACAGTTTTTATTTAGCAACTAAATATGAGGTACGCGTATAGAAAAAAAATTAGTCGGCAAAAAAAACCATTTATTATTTTATTTTCAATGGTGAGTTTGGTTTTGGGAACGGCGACATTATTATGGTCTTTTTATCCAATTATTACCTTTCAACTTTCACAACTATTTGTTTTTACTCAACAGGTTAGTCCGTTACCAAAAAGTGTTCTTGCTTCGTCTCTCCAAAAAGGCCTCATGGTATATGACGAGTCTAATAAGCCATACTATTCGAGTTATTTGAAAGATTTTACAAAAGTTGGTAACTGGTTTCCAAAAAAAACACAACTTCTTTCTCACAAGAGTAAAGTCGATCAGTTTAAATTGAGTGTATCAAAACTCGGGGTAAGTGGAGCAATAGTTAAAGTTGGTGCAGAAGACTTAACAAAATCTCTTGTTCAATTTGGCGATGCTGTTTTACCCGGAGGAATTGGTAATATTCCTATTCTAGGGCATTCGACGCTTCCGCAGTTGTATAAGAGTAAAGATTATAAGTCTATATTTACGTACCTTCCAACACTTGAGCGTGGGGATAGAATCAAGTTGTCCATGAATGGTTTTGAGTATGAATATGTTGTCTACGATATGTTTGTTGTTGACCCGAGTGAAACGTGGGTGCTTGAAGCAAAAGCTGAGGAGCCTATTGTTACGCTTATTTCGTGCGTTCCTCCAGGTACATTCTGGAAAAGGCTTGTTGTAAAGGCCCGATTCGTAGGAATATAATCTCCATTCATACTTTACTTATCCTATAAGATGTATTATAATAGCATATTTTATGGCGTCAATTCGAAAATTATCTACAGTTGTGATTTTTTTAGTTAGGATATGTATTTATATAGGTGATTCTGTTATAAGAGTTATTACCCGAACAGGCGCCATTTTTGTCGAATATACTTTTTTTCTTGTAACAAAACTAAGGGTTGGTTTCACTTTCTTTTCAAGGAAAGTAGTTAAAACTATAAGTCACGAAGCTCCTTCGGTTTCATATGCACTATTTTTATACCGTATTAAATATTTTATTTTTGGCTTTATTATTGCTTTTACTGTTTTGAGTGTGAAAAGCGGGATAGATTTTATTAACTCGCTTCCAAATATCTCATTAGTGGAAAATAACCGTGCATCTTTATCTTCACACATTTATGACAGAAACGGAAAAATGCTATACGAAGTATATCGCGACCAAAACAGAACCCCCGTACATTTATCAGATCTTCCGATGTATGTAAAGCAGGCGACTATTGCAGTAGAAGATAGAGAATTCTATAGCCATAATGGTATTTCGATTTTCGGTGGAATGCTACGGGCAGTTCGTGAAACGGTATTAAAAAAACAGCTTCAAGGAGGATCAACCATAACACAACAACTTGTGAAGAGTGCATTACTGACACCTGAAAGAACCTTTGATCGAAAAATAAAAGAGGTTCTGCTGGCACTGCTAGTTGAACGAAAATATACCAAAGATCAAATACTTGAAATGTATTTAAATCAAGTTCCGTATGGAGGAACTGCATGGGGAATTGAAGAAGCCGCAAAAATGTATTTTGGAAAGAGTGCGAAAGAGTTAATTCTACCAGAAGCAGCTCTGCTGGCAGGTTTGCCACAAGCGCCAAGTACTTATTCACCGTACTCAAATCCGAGTGCTGCGAAACAACGGCAAAAATCGGTTCTTTTGAGTATGGTGCACGAACGGTACATTACTCAAAAAAAATATAACGAAGCAATTGCAACACAGCTAAATTATCGTCAACCAAATGCATCAATCCGTGCTCCTCATTTCGTTTTTTACGTGAAAAATCAATTAGAACAAGAGTTTGGTCCGCGTATGGTTCAGGAAGGTGGATTAAATGTGTATACAACATTAGATTATTCAATGCAAAAAACCATTGAACAAATATTAAGTGAAGAAATAGACAGTTTACAAACTCTCCAAGTTGGGAATGGTGCAGTACTCGTAACCCAACCATCTACTGGTGAAATACTGGCAATGGTTGGCTCGAAAGACTTTTTTGAGGGGAACTCAGGAGCATTTAATGTTACTACGGGGTATCGACAGCCAGGAAGCTCTATAAAACCAATTACCTATACACTTGCGCTTAAGCGTGGTATAACAGCGGCATCACTTGTAGCCGATGTTCCAACAAAATTTTATGTTTCATCTTCTGAGAGCTATTCTCCGGTAAATTATGACAGTAAATTCCACGGTCTTATTCCTGTTCGGTACGCGCTTGCCAATTCATATAATATTCCTGCAGTAAAGATGTTGGAGTATGTTGGAGTAGGAAATTTTATTGGTTTTGCAAACCGCATGGGTATAACAACGTGGGAAAGTCAACGAGATCGGTTTGGTTTATCGTTGACTTTGGGTGGGGGTGAAGTAACAATGCTCGAAATGGCAACGGCGTACGGAACAATTCGAAATTTAGGAATTAGAAAAGATTTAACACCATTTCGTAGTGTGCAAAATTCAATTGGGCAAGAATTATACAGAGCTTCAAACAGTGATGTTCGCGCTATTTCAGAAGAAGAGCCATTTATAGTTTCAGATATTTTGTCCGATAATGTTGCACGCACCTGGGCATTTGGACCAAACTCAGTGCTTAATTTTGGGAATGGATTGGTGTCGGTAAAAACAGGAACAACAGATTATAAAAAGGACAACTGGACAATTGGATACACTCGTCCAACTGTTGAAAACCAAACAACCGATGTCCTGGTAACTGTGTGGGTTGGTAATAATGACAACACGCCAATGAATCCAACACTGACGTCTGGAATAACAGGTGCGGCTCCCATTTGGAGACGAGTAATGGACAAACTGGTAAGTAGCAAATTTTTAAGCGAGCAGCTACTTATTCCGTCGGGAGTCGAGACAAAGAAATGTTATTTCGGGCGAACAGAATACTTTGTTCGAGGTACCGCGCAACGGATAAATTGCAATGGGTACATGGGTTTAACTCCTACCCCCACGCCGTAACATTCTTGACAGCGTGTGTTATACTTATACACGCATGAGTAAACTATTATTTCTCTTCACAGCAAACTGTAGGCGTATTTGTGGGGAAAATAGTAGGTATAATCATGCCTAACTTAGAATAAGTTACCCTTACTATTTTCCTCCCAATGAAATGGGAGGTTTTTTTGTGGGTGAAATTATAAATTTACAAATTCAAAAATGAACAAAAAAGTATTTCAGGAAAATCTAAAAGCAATAATAAAAATTCCATCAGTTTCTGGTTTTGAATCAGAGGTATCTAGTTTTATTGTGAGTCAATTAAAAAAGGAAAAAATCAAGGCTATTTGGAATATTGACACAAAAGGAAATTTAATTATCAGAAAAGGCAAAAATTTTTCAAAACTTGCGATTGTTGCACATATGGATAAGTTCGGATTCTATGTAGTTGGCAATAACAAAAATTATTTGCAAGTTGTTGGAGTTAGAAAATTATCAAAACTATCGAACGCACAGATGGGGAAAGTCTATCTTCAAGGCGGTGATAATAAGGGGATATATGGGACGCTCAAGAATAAAGGGAAAAAGAATAACAATCTTCGAGTTTACTTAAAAAACACAGAAAGTTTTCCCATTGGGACTCCGGTGATTTATTCAAGTGAATTATCACTAAAAGGAGAAATTGTTAAAAGCGCTTATTTAGACAATTCATTAGGTGTGTGTTCTGCTATTGAAATCCTAAAAACAATAGACGAGGGAACGATAATATTTTCTTCGCAAGAAGAAGCAGGATTCTTAGGTGTCTCAAGCGCAATACATATGGTCAAGCCGAGCAAAGTTATTGTTTTAGATACAACGTATGATAGTTCCCACATCCAGGGAGTACGCCTCCATGTGGGAAGTGGTCCAAGCATATGTATAAAGGATGCAATTATTGCTGATAAATCGATGGTAAAAGAGCTTACCCAAATAGCGCTAAAAAAACATATTCCATTTCAAATTGAACTATGGGAAGCAGCAAATTCTGACGCTATTTCAATTCACCAGATCAATGGAGGCATACCTACTTGTTTTGTTGGGCTACCTATTAAAAATCCGGAAACACCTAATGAAATTGGATCACTTGCGGATGCCAATAATGTAATTTCACTTATTAGTAATTACTTTAAATCTCTATGAGCATTTATTTAGAACAATCACATATTAATAGTAGTCTTGAGAAAGCGAAGTTATTTAATGAAAGACTTACAACGACAACCGATGTCCAAGGATTGGTAATGGCACTTATTCAGAGCAATAAAACTGGTTGGCTGCTTTCACACGAAGGATTAGTTCTTACGCCAAGAATCTGGGATGGAGAAACGAGAAAAGCCCTTGGATATATTGCAAATACAGCAAGACTCGGTCTACAAAAAATAGCATATTTTTTAGCCACCTCAAATGACGATATTGCAGTTCTCATTAGAAATAATATGCTTGGCGGTCCCCATTTAGAATTATTTGAAAAAGCGTTACAAGAAGAGGCCGAAAAGGGAATAAGCACACATCCATTTGAAATTGGCCGAGCAGACGTGATTAATTGAGGCGCTTTAGAAGTTAACGCAGCTTGTTTAGACGCGCCTGTAGATTTTCATGATCTTGCTCAATTTCATGATAGTTTGTTGACGACCTTAGGAAAGAAAGGTGTAAAGCTTGTAAATCCAAGAATTCAGGAAAGTTCTATTGTTGAATTAATCATAAACACAATGATAGAACAAGCATCGTATTCAGGCTGGAGATTTGGTCATAAAGCAATTTTTGCTTGGCTTGGAACAGCCAAAGAAGTATATGGAAGCAGAGGAATGGGTGGTTACTGGCCTCGGGAACATCGGTTTATTCAAATAGCTAAAGCATATTTAGAACACAGAGGTGTAAATGCAGATGTGCAGCTTTTAACGCTCGAA
>CAYHPU010000009.1:0-20590 GCA_964358525.1 uncultured Gammaproteobacteria bacterium | reverse complement strand
GGATATTGTTCCGATTTTTTGACGTGTTTTTTCACGACATTTATTCCCTTCACTAAAATGCGTTCAGATTTTTCATACACACGTTCCACTACGCCGACTTTACCTCTGTCTTTTCCTATTCGTACTTTCACCTGGTCGCCTACACGTATTTTCATTAGTATATTTCCTCGGCCAAACTAATAATCTTGTTATATCCAAGTGCTTTCAGTTCGCGGGCTATTGGTCCAAAAATACGTGAGCCTTTCGGTTCCTTTGTTTTCGCGTCTAGTATAACGCAGGCATTATTGTCAAAACGAATGTATGAACCATCTGGCCGTCGAAATTCTTTTCTCGTTCGTACAATTACTGCACGACACACGGTGTGATTTTTAATTTGCCCATCGGGATCAGCCTTTTTTACCACAACCGTAATACAATCACCAATATGCGCAATCATTCTATTTCCTTTTTCCGGCAGACCAATCATCTGCGCAATTTTTGCGCCACTATTGTCTGCAACATCCAGCATAGTACGAAGCTGTATCATATTATTTCGTTAATTTTTCAACAATTTTAAAATGTTTATTTTTTGAAAGGGGACGCGTTTCGGCAATTTTCACTTCGTCGCCCAGAATCAATTCCAAAGTATCGTTATGCGCAAGGTATTTTTTATTTTTGGTAACAACTTTTTGGTATTCTCTATGCCGAAATGTACGCTCAACGAGCACGGTAACCGTTTTATCCATCTTGGTTGAGATTACGATACCAGTAAATATTTTTGCCATTATTTTATAGATAAAATTTTAAGTAATTTTTGTTCTTTTATGACTGTTTTAATACGGGCAACTAATTTTTTCGACTTACCAACCAAAGACGTATCTTTAGACTTTCCTGTTTGTAGCGCTAATGCATCTTTTGCTTTTTTAAGAAGTGCATCACGAAGAAGTGCGTGCAAATCTTTTTCCTTTTTTTTGCGTAATTCCACCGCTTGTAAAATTTTTTGTTTAGCCATCGTCTCTGTCAATAATTTTTGTTAATACGGGCAATTTGCTTGCCGCTTTTCGAAATATATTTTCCGCTTCAGGCGCAGTAACGCCATCTATCTCAAACATAATAGTTCCTGCAGAAATTTTACTGACATAGTAGGCTACATCCCCTTTTCCACCACCCATGCCAGTTTCGGGCGCCTTCTTTGAATACGGAAGGTGTGGAAAAATTCGTATCCAATACCTTCCTACTTTTCGTGTCTCTCGAGATAAAACAACACGCACCGCCTCTATTTGATTTGCAGTAATCATATACGGTGATAAGGAGCGTAACCCGAACCGCCCATATGATGGCAGATCACCCTTTGTGGCAACACGATGGTACGCTCCACGAAACGCTTTTCGAAACTTTGTTTTTTTAGGTGCTAACATAGGTTATAGGCAAATCCAAACTTTTATACCAACATATCCGCTACGAGTTAAAGCGGCAACCGAAGCAAAATCTATATCTGCTTTTACGGAAGATAGGGGCACTGTCCCTGTTTGAAATTTTTCTGATCGTGCAATATTCGCCCCACGAATACGGCCTCCAAAATATAACTTAACACCTTTGGCGCCACTTTCCATAACCTTATCAAGCACTTTGTGTGACAACGAACGATGGGGAAAATTCTGGACAATTCGTTCTGCAATATGTTCTGCTGTATACCGTGCGCTTAAAAATGGTTTTTTAACTTGTTCTACATGTATTTCTAATTTAAATTTATTTTTTTCTTTTATTGGAAGCTTCATAAGTGACACAACACTATTTTTTATATCTTCGAGCCCTTTCCCACCCCGACCGATAATTACCCCTGGACGCACTGCATGAAGAATAATATTCATTCCAGTAAGACTACGTTCTATCTCTACCTGTGTAAGTCCTGCCGACTTAAGTTGCACAAATAAATTTTTTCGAATAGTAATATCTTGAAGAAGTGCTTCTCTATAGGCTTTTCGATCACTAAAGAACCACCGACTATTCCATGTATGAAGAATCCCCAACCGTAAACCAATCGGATTTACCTTATTTCCCATAGGATAAAACAACTTCTATATGTGATGTTTTCTTTCTATAGGGGTGTGCTACGCCTCGACCGCCCGGTTGAAAACGTTTAAAACGAGGTCCGTCTTGTGCAACTATTCGTTTTACTCGTACTTCAGCGTGTTCTTTAACGTCAATTTGCGCCAAACAACTTTTGATTGCATTTTGCAAAAAATGAGCGGTACGTTTTGGAGTTACCGCAAGTTGAGCAAGTACCTCAAGCACCCGTTTACCACGAACATCATCAAGAATTGTCCTCAATTTCTTGGGTGTAATACGAATATATTTAATGTGTGCAATTTTTTCCATATAATTATGTTTTTTGTACAAGACGTTTAGTAACGCGGCCGTGGCCTCTAAATGTTCGCGTTAATGAAAATTCTCCCAATCGATGGCCTACCATAGCTTCGGAAACGTAGACTTCTATATGTTTTCTTCCATTGTGTACGCCAATTTTATGCCCAACAAACTCCGGTGGAATAACACATGCACGTGCCCATGTTTTAATGACGGTATCTTCTTTCTTTTCTTTTTGGGCAAGCACCTTTTTAAGCAATTTCTCATCTATGTACGGCCCTTTTTTAAGTGAACGAGACATTGTTTATTTTTTCCGACGGGAAACTATTAATTTATTTGACGCTTTTGTTTTATTCCGTGTTTTAACGCCCTTTGCGCGCTTACCCCATGGTGTTTTCGGATGCATACCTTCACCACTCCTACCTTCTCCACCGCCGTGTGGATGAGAATTTGGATGTTGAGCAACTCCGCGAACATGAGGCCTCCAACCAAAATGGCGATTCCGCCCTGCTTTTCCAATTATTTCGTTCTTCCTATTTTCGTTATCAAGTTTTCCAACAGTCGCATAACAATTCAAGTCTACTTTTCGAACTTCGCCTGACGGTAATTTAATTAGTGCATAAAAGTCGTCTTTACCAATTATAACACCTGAGGTGCCCGCGCTACGAATAATTTGACTCCCTTTCCCAGGGACAAGTTCTACTCCATGGATTTCAATACCAACAGGGACATTTCGTAATGGTAAAGAACAGCCTGGTTTAATAGGGGCGCCAGTTCCTGCAGAAACGCTGTCACCAATAACGAGATTCATAGGGTGAAGAATGAATCGCTTTTCACCATCTGGATAGCGAACTAAAGAAATATTAACTGACCGATTTGGATCGTATTCAATACTTTCAACCACCGCAACAACATCGCGCTTATCTCGTTTCCAATCTATTGTCCGATAAAACCGCTTTTCACGCCCACCACGGCTCCACGAAGAAATATGGCCACTATTGTCGCGGCCTGCAGTATTTCTGAGTATGGTAAATAGTCTATTTGGCGCTTGAGTTTTTTTCATACTAAAATCTTATTTAACTTTAATGTCTACTATCTCACCCTTTGTAAGAGTTATATATGCTTTCTTTTTATGTGGTTGTTTTTTTAGAGTTCGTTTTTTTCCCACAGCTTTATTCTTTCCCTTTAATACGACCGTCCGAATTTCTCCCACCGTGACTGAATACATTTTTTCAATAATTTTCTTGACCTGTGGCTTCGTTGCCTTTTGGTCTACTTGAAACACATATACATTGTCCTTTTTTAATGCTTTCTCTGTCATTACCGGTTTAATTAGAATAGTATTACTCATTGTTTTTAAACCCAAATTGGGTATGTAACTCTTGTAATGATTGTTCAGTAAAGAGAATTGCACGAGCGCGGGTTACTTCAAAGGCATTTAAATCACATACTTCGCACGCCTCAACACCTTCAACGTTACGGAGGAGTTGTTTCATTGCACTTCCATGCGGGAGCACAATGAGTAGTCGGCGAAATTCAAATGTTCCTTTGTTATTTTTTTCGAGTACATTGTACGCATCTTTTGTTTTTTCAACACCGGAAAAAAGTGTATCGATAAGAACATGTATTTTCTCTGCAACTAATTTTAGGCTGAGAGAATAAAATAACGCTTTGCGACGCATTTTTTTTGGCATTTGTAAAATACGTTTCGTATTTTTTGGACCGTGCGCCGTACCTCCACCAACAAAAATTGGAGTTTTTACATCTCCATGGCGCGCGTTACCTGTACCTTTTTGACGATAAATTTTTCGACGTGAAGCGGTAACAAAGCTCCTTGTTTGAGAAAGCGCTGTGGAAGGTTTTTGGTTTGCGGTATATATTCGCATATATTGTGCAAGAAGTGCGGGAGAAGCATGCACGCCAAACAGTGATACCGAGACATATACACCTCCTTCTGTAGAACCAAGTAGCGGTATAGAAAGATTTTTTTTAACCATTTCTGTGTTGCGATTGAATAATAACGACATTTCCCTTTGCGCCAGGAATAAGCCCTAAAACATTAATACTATTTTCAGTTGTTGAAATAACTTTGAGTCCTTGAACAGTTATCGTATCACTACCCATGCGGCCTGCCATTTTCTTTCCTCGAAAGACTCTCCCCGGAATAGTTCTGCTACCGATTGATCCGGGAGAGCGCTCACGGTCGGACTGACCATGGGAAGCAGGGCCACCCGCAAATCCATGGCGCTTCATAACTCCCTGAAAGCCCTTTCCTTTTGAAACCCCCGTAACTTGAACAATCGAACCAATAGGAAAAACAGACATAGGTGAAATTTTTGTACCAACTATATACGTTTGCTCGCCAACTTGTAGACCTGGTTTACCTTCTAGCTCTACTGCAACAGGCATTAAATTTTGCTTAACCCGAACTTCTTTAAAAAAATTAAGCGGGTTTTCGATACCCGCTTTTTTTGTTTGACCTTTGAATGGTTTAATAACATTCTTAGGATTTTGAGTAAGCATGCCAAATTGGATTGCGAAGTAGCCATCAACGGCATTTTGACGTATTCGTGTAATAAAACAGTCTGCCACTGAGACTTCAGTCATATTTCGACGAATATTCTTTTCGTCAAACCACTGTTTCTGTTCTCCCTTTTTTCCTAGTGTGTATGATGCCATTTTATTTTTAAGAACAAAAAAAAAGACCCGGATTGGGCCTTTTAAATAACTGCCAATCCTTCTGCTTTAGTTTTTTATATCTGTACGCAATTCCCTCATAAAGTTGTCACAGTATATTACATTTTAATCGCTACGTCAATCCCGGAAGGAATATCTAAGTGCGTTAATGCGTCTATTGTCTGAAGGGTTGGATTAATGATATCGATAAGACGTTTATGCTCCCTAATCTCAAAATGTTCCCGGGCATCTTTGTCTCCAAACGGCCCTTTATTTACTGCAAGCATTGTTCGACGCGTCGGCAGAGGTATGGGGCCGACGACCGCTCCACCGGTTTTTATTGCGGCTTGAACAATTTTTTCACACGTATCTTCGAGTACCTTGTGATCGTATGCTTTTAGACGAACTCTAATTTTACCAGTTGGCATATAATATATATAGTATTAATACAATCCCTTCAACTTGCTAAAGAACAAAACTGTATCCTGTTTATTCGAGAACCTTGGTAATGACACCGGCGCCTACTGTTTTTCCACCCTCGCGGATAGCAAAACGAAGACCTTGTTCCATTGCAACGGGATAAATAAGTTCTGCTGTAATAGTGACATTATCGCCAGGGGAAACCATTTCGACACCAGCGGGAAGAGTTACTTCACCAGTAACGTCTGCCGTTCGAATAAAGAACTGGGGTCGATATCCATTAAAGAATGGAGTATGACGTCCGCCTTCATCTTTATTTAAAATATAGAGCTCTGCCTCAAATTTTTTGTGTGGTGTAATACTTCCCGGTTTTGCAATAACCTGTCCACGAACAACATCCTGCTTTTCGATACCACGGATAAGGAGTCCTACGTTGTCTCCAGCGATTGTTTCCTCCATGCTCTTTCTAAACATTTCAACACCGGTAATAGTTGTCTTAGTTGTCGCTTTAATACCAACGAGTTCTACCTCTTCATTGATTTTTGCTTTTCCGCGCTCGACACGGCCAGTTACTACTGTCCCACGACCCTTGATTGAGAAAATGTCCTCAATGGGCATAAGGAATGGCTTTTCTGTATCGCGGACTGGTTCGGGAATATAGTCATCAACCTTTTGCATGAGTTCTGTAATTACTTTCTCTGCCTCAGGATCTCCTTGTGTAGCTTTAAGTGCCGAACCTCGTACAAAAGGAATTTCGTCACCGGGGAATTTGTATTTCTTAAGAAGATCGCGGACTTCCATTTCGACAAGATCGAGAAGTTCTGGATCTGAAACCATATCACACTTGTTCAAAAAGACAACAACTGCAGGAACATTTACCTGACGTGCAAGCAAAATGTGTTCTCGAGTTTGAGGCATTGGTCCGTCTACTGCAGAAACAACAAGAATGGCGCCGTCCATTTGTGCGGCACCGGTGATCATGTTCTTAATATAGTCAGCGTGTCCTGGACAGTCTATGTGTGCATAGTGTCTCTTTTCTGTTTCGTACTCACAGTGATGTACATTAATAGTAACACCGCGTGCTCTTTCTTCTGGAGCCTTGTCAATTTGTTCGTATGTTAATTCTTGTGCGAATCCTTTTTTTGCGAGAACGTGAGTAATAGCTGCAGTCGTAGTACTTTTACCGTGATCAACATGACCAATTGTTCCAATATTAAGATGAGGTTTATTCCTCACATATACACCTGTTGCCATACAAAAATTTATGAACTAATAAAACGTCTGAAAAACGTGAGGTGAATTATACTGGGGTTCGCATTTTTTTGCAAGAGAGAATTTTAATTTTCTGAAGTCCACTTTCTAATGAATGATAAAAAATGCTTTTAAACTGGCTATCATCTAAAGACTTGAGGATTGATTCTGTTATTCCACCTTTTGTTGCAACTGAATTTATAAGAGACAATGGTGTTACATTTTTTTTAGATAAATATGAGATTGTTCCCTTTATTATGTGCATAATTGTAGATTCTTGGGCGCCAAAATCTCCTAACATATTAATATAGTGTGATACAAGCGCAGGACCACAGCCGGAGACAACAGTTAGACGATCTATGTCTAGTTCTTTAGTAACCTCGACAACATGTCCAAGTAGAGAGAACAGTTTAAAAAGTTGTTGCTTCTCGTTTTTTTTTAAATCTTCACTATAAAAACCAATTACTCCTTCATTTATACATATTGGTATATTAGGCATCGCTCTTATTATTTTCGCTGACGAGTTGCCTAAAATTTTCCTTATATTTTTAATTCGAACTGCTGCAACAAAGGAAATAAGCAGTTTGTTATTTGTTAAATCTTTAATTTCATGTAATGCGTTGAAAATCGTCGTTGGTTTAACCGCAATGAAGATTAAGTCAGATTTATTTGCAGCTTCTCTATTATTTGTAGTTATTGAGATACCAAATTTCCTAAGATAGAGAATTTTATTCAAAGATGGATTTGCTACAATTAATTTTGAGCCGTCTATTCTTCCACTATTCATCAAACCTTCGATAAAGGCTAAACCAATGTGGCCACCGCCGATTACTGCAATTCTTTTATTCTCTAATTTGTCCATTTCCATAGATCTCCCATTTGTATGTTGTTAATTCTTTTAGACCAACCGGTCCCCGCGCATGTAGTTTGCCCGTTGAAATTCCCATTTCTGCCCCAAATCCAAATTCATATCCATCATGAAAGCGAGTAGAACAATTGATAAAAATTCCTGCAGAATTTATACTTTGCGTGAATTGTTTAATTATGTGTTCATCTTTTGCAATTATTCCTTCAGAGTGACCTTTGCCATATGTATTTATAAAGCGTATTGCTTCTCCTATATTTGAAACTACCTTAATGCCAATTGTTAGATCTAAATACTCTATATTCCAATCAACTCCTTGTGTGTAAACACAAACCCCTTTTGCTTGTAATGCTTTAGTAATTAGCGGAATTAATCTTGAAGATATTACTTTATGTACTAGAACGGTATCTACAGAATTGCATGCCGATGGTTTACTTACCTTGGCATTTACAATTATTTCTGTCGCCATATCCAAATCTGCGCTTTTATCTATATAAATTCTTGCTCCACCTGCAGAATGCGCGAGCACCGGAATAGTAGAATTATTTTGTATATATTTCACCAAGTCATATCCACCACGTGCAATCACTAAATCAATATACTTACTTTGTTTAAGTAAATTGTTGGTTATGCTTCTATCACCATCTACTATAAAATTTGCTACTTCTTTTGGAAGTATTATTTTCTGCAAGGCTTTTCTAATGCATTTAAATAATACTTTATTCGTCTCAATTGCTTCGGAACCCCCTTTCAAAATAGCTACATTGCCTGATTTAACGCATAAAGCAGCAACGTCTATTGTTACTTCCGGTCGGGATTCATAAATTATCATTATGACCCCAATAGGAATTCTGACTTTTTTTAAATGAAGCTCATTAATACACGTTAATTCTTCAATAATTTCACCACAGTGACTATTCAGTTTTTTTATTGCACTGAGTCTAGCCAAAAGGTGCTCAATGCCAGCTTGATCCATACATAGCCTTTGTTTCATTGAAAAATTCAGTTTTTCTGATTTCCTTAAATCTCGTTTGTTTGCCATTATAATTTCTGATTTTCTTGTTTGAATCTCATTAGTTAAGAAATCAATAAATTTATTCTTCTGGATCTCAGTAATTTGTGAGAGTATGATTGTGGCTTGTTTAATTTTTTTGAAGTTCAGTATTTTTTTCATAATATGCTGTCTAAAATTACATTTTTTAATTTTCCATTTACTATAGTCGACATTATTTTCTTTTCCTGAAGCAGAGTTGCTGCTTGTATTTTTGTTTCCCCACCGCCAACGCCAAATTTAGAACCGGCCATTGTTGACATAATGATTAGTTGATCTACCTTAAACGCTATCGACAACTCTGCTGCAAGTAAATCGTTGCCTCCAAAACTATTTAATTCAACTACATCATTCTCATTAAATATTGGTATAACATTGCTTTCGATGCACGAGTCTAATAAGCTTTTCAATTCGAATGAGACCCTATCTGAATTAAGTTGCTCTCTGGTTAATAGTATTTGAGCTATTTCAAGTTGTTTATTCTGGAATATACGCTGTAGCAATGACATTAGGCGAATTTGGCCAACCCCAGCAGCAAGTTGTTTATTTATAAAATGAGATCCACATGCAACAGCACCAGAAACAATTAATACAGAGTAGATGCTACGTTCGCGTAAAGAAATTATTTGGTCAACTATATGAGCCATACGAAACTCGTCCAGTTTGTTTCTGTCTGTAAATAGAACACTACCGCCAATTTTAATTGTTATTATTTTTTTCATTTTTCCCATAAAAAAACCTCGTCTCTACCAATCAGATATAAAACTGACAGGTAAGGACGAGGATGTACTCGTGGTACCACCTTACTTTCCCCTCTTGCGGGGCTTGTTTTTTTGCGCTCCGATTATTCGACACGCATAGCCATTATTTTTACGGTAGGCTTCCGTCGTACTCTTCGTACGCAGCTTGTTTGGCGGGAAACCAAACTTAAACGCTTTTATTACTTCGGTAGTATAGCAAATTCAAGGAGGAAAATTCAAGATGGAATTACAGGGTTGGTAGGGGTAAGATAAGGGTGAGCTAAGGGTGGTAAGGGTGATATGGGAAGTAAGGGGAGACTAAAGGAGATCAAAGGAAGTTAAAGGATTTTATAGGAAAATACTTTTCCTTAAAGGTCAGACCCTTCCGCCATCTGGCGAAGGAATCTGACCTTTGGAACAGGGAGCCAACCTTAACCTTACATTCTTACTGCCTTAAAGACAATGTAGCCTTCGCGCTTATCAATTTTCTCGCTATTTCCAAAAATTTCTTCAAGTCGGTGAAGCACACTTGACATTCGGTTTACGACAAAATAAGCAGTACCATATCTATTTAGGACATCATGGGCCGCTTGAATAAACTGTACAAGGACTTCCCTCCCTTGGTGTGTGGGAGGATTGCTGACAACGAGATCAAATTTAAGATTGGTGGGTATATTTGACGTGACATCGCTTATCATTGTTTCTACATTTGCCAGACCATTCTTCTTGATATTTTCTTTTGTTAGATTGATTGCCCTGATATCTGAATCTACACAGAGGACTTTAGAAATTGGTATAAGACCAGCAAGCACTATCCCAATGAAGCCACAGCCACAACCGAGGTCGAGAATAGATTGCCGCTCGCAATGACAAACAACATCAAGAAGAAGTTTGCTTCCTTTATCTAAACCATATTGTGCAAAAACACCAGGTTTTGTTTCAAAAGAAAAAGATTGTCCATTCATTACAAAAGTATCTGTTGCCATGCAGATATTGTATCAGACAGAGGAATGGATCCCCGCCTTCGTGAGGATGACAGGGAGGGGCGGGGATGATAGTAAGAGATGGGAATGACAAGGGATGTCTCTCACTTTAGGAAAGACTAAAAAGCGATTTGAGTACGGGTATAGATTCTTTAACACGTTCCGCGTTAATTGGATCTTTGTACCCACGATATTCTGCGTATTTTCGATACTGCTGGGCAATAATGAGGGAAGGAATAATATCTATCTCCGATTGAGTAAGGGTGGCATAACCAATAATAAGATTTCTGTACAAGTCTTTAACTTCCGATGGATCCACCCACCAATGAGTAAGTGTTCGCGCAAGTTCTTCAACTCGAGCGCCCCACGCAATTGTATCGAGGTCAAAAATAAATGGAGGTTGTGTAAAAGACATATTTGCCTGATGCCAATCGCCATGAATTACGGTAGTTTTTAAATCCAATGCTTGGTAGTCCAGTGGCTGCATAAATTTAAGATAGTTTTTGTAGCCAGCGTCTGGAAACGCCTCGATAATTAATTTCATTTCATCTGTATTTACCTCTCTCATATATTTGGTATTCCCGAGTCCGGGATGAGCAAAGCCCTTAAGCTTGGCATGAAGTACTGACATAAGGTGACCCAATTCTTGTTGTTCTTCCGAATTAAGATTAGTTTTTTTAATTATCGGGTGAGATTCTATGACTACAAAGTAATCGTTTCTATTTTTATCTATCCGGTGGATTGTATCCCCTTTAGTGTCAGATATAAATTTTACTGTTTCTAATACCCCTGTTGAATTTACTATGCTGGAGAAAGCAACTTCTGCGTGATGATGAAGCAGGTCTTTCTCACTCTGACCCTCTAATAATTTTATTACGTATTTATGGGAGTCTGTTTGTATCTCCCACACACGTTTTGAATAGCCACCAATGAGAGTTGAAGTTAGCACTTTATATCCAAAGAGTTTATTTAGTTGAATATTTATTTGGTTGTCCATAGTGTTTGGACGGTGCATGCACCGTCCCTACAGAAAACGGGATCCCGGGTCTCCGCCAGCTGGCGGACCGGGATGACAACGTTCGGGCGAGGGAACCTCGCCCCTACTTTTCTACTATTTGCACATAGTCGCCAAGTACCCAGCCGCGGGCATCTTTCTCATATTCAATCTGAAACCATCCTTCCTTTTCTTCAAAATAAGGATATTTTTCACCAGGATTTACTTTTGCAGACTCAGACGCGTTAACATCTGGTTCACTGCGCACACGAAGCCACCCTGTGGGAGTGTTTTTAACTTGTATGAATTTTGAAGATGTAGTTTTAGAATCTTTAAGTTTTTTTGCTTCTTCCTTTTTCTTTTTAAATTGTTCATCTATTCCTAGTTTTATTTCTACATTCACTTTATACCCATTAATAACTTGAATTTTTACCGAGCGAGGAATAAACCCCTCGCCGTGCGCAAGTAGTTCGTGTTCCCCCGCTCCAACAGAATCGATAAAAACAGGAGCTACTCCCCGTTCGTCTCCGTCAAGCGCGACAAACATTCCTGTTGGTTCAGTAGTAACTAATACCTGACCTTTATTGCTACTATTTTTTTCCATTGAAAGCATCTCCCCAGCAGATAGGAGATCGCTTTTGGATAATTGCCGGTTTAAGAATGTTGTCGCATTTTTAAAAATACGAACTCGCCCCGACCACGTTACTGTTTCTTTTGAAGTGGCCTCGGGAACAAATTTTAGTGAATACACTCCATCTTTTAAGTTTGTTAGAAGAGGTGTTTGACCGATAAGGGTACTATCGAGAAAAACATTTACAACAGGCGAGCTTTCGGCTCGAAGTGTCCCGGTAGAATTAAAGATTTTCTTTAAAAACGCGTCTGGCATAAATGCCTGTAGAAGCGCAAATAGCAATAAACAAATGACAATAGTTACAACAACCGCTTTGATCTTACCTCCCATAAGTCTTATTATAGTGAATTATTGCGCAAGTTTTCGCGTAATCTTACCGACCACAGGATGATTGCACTGAGCGCGCCTACTATTAATATAAGAGTAAATATTTTACTCCCGCTATTCATATTAAATGAAATAAGCCCGACGATAAAAGATATTGCCCAGTAGAAGATGGCTATGCGCTTTCTACCCCACCCCAAATCGAGAAGCACATGATGAAAATGTGTTCTATCCGCTTTAAACGGTGATTTTTTATGTATTAGACGACGGAAAAAAACAATTGTCGCATCAGTCAGAGGTAACGCAAGAACTAGCAGTATTGTTCCCAACTTTCCAAAAGACAAGATAGAAATAACGGCAAGCATATAACCGGCGAGTGAGCCTGCTCCATACCCGGGTAATATTTTTTGCGGGTAAAAATTCCAGGGAAGAAAACCGAGATACGCCCCCATGGTAACAAAACTCATGATGGCAACTGTTTCTTTTGAAATGTCGTGACGAGTAAAACGAAATGCCAGGAGCCCTAAAAACAGAGCTGCAACTGCCACAAACCCCGGTAATTGTCCGTCTACTCCTTTACTCCAATTGACCATATTCATACACCAGACTATCCACAACACTGCAACAATATCTGCCACCCATAAAATGGTAAATGAACGGTTCCCGAATACGAAGGAGTAAA
The DNA here is from genome assembly GCA_964358525.1 of uncultured Gammaproteobacteria bacterium. Classification (GTDB taxonomy): domain Bacteria; phylum Patescibacteriota; class Microgenomatia; order UBA1406; family UBA1406; genus CAYHPU01. The sequence continues at coordinate 7,627 of CAYHPU010000009.1, read as the reverse complement.
TATATTGGTCTAACCGAATTACCGAATGAAATGGTCCGGAAATAAAAGGAATGCCAATTCCACCAAGAACTGCAATTCCCGCCGCAAGAATATTTAAGCCAAATCGAAGATAGGGCGACAAATTATATTTATCGTCTATTACTCCAACCAACATAGTTAAAGCTCCTCCCAGAAAGATAAAAAAAACAATCTCATTTGTTGTAATAAAACCGAGAAGCGGCAAAAAAATTCCTAAAAAAATGGGGATACCTCCCGCACGAGGTAATACGCCAGTGTGAGTATGTGCAGGATGACTATTGGAACGCGAGTCGGTTACAATGCGCGCGCTTTTTGCAAAATGTATAACAATAGGAACTACAATGAAGCTTACAACCGCAGCGAGAATTGCAAACAGAATGCCTTGTTGCATATTACCAAACGCTTATAATAATCCGCACAAATAAAAAATATCCAGCAGCAGCAAACAACATAAGAGAACGAATAATAAGAGTTTCCATATTTTCATTTTTTAACGAAAGTTTTAAAAGTATCCATCTCCCGATAACCAGCGACCCGTACACAACGCCAGGAAGATATAAAAGTTCATACTTACTCCCTAGACGATCTTCTTTCAGAATCTGTGCAAAATAGAGAGGGATTTGCTCTGGTAGCCTTGAAAAGGCTATGCCATACGTTGCTAAAAATAGGAATAACCACCCTTCGTTCGGATATCGATATAAGAGTTGCTTAATTTTGCTCATATTATTTTTTCCTAGTTACTTTATACTCCATTTTTTTACCAAATAACATACGAGTATGCGATTCCAGCGCAGGCACCGAAGATAAGAAGGCTGAAATAATGGGCGAAAGAAGTGGAAACAAAACCCACTGCATAATAAGCAAAGGAGCTTTTTTATATTCGGGCCGACCCATTAATTTATGCTTTGCCATATAATCGATATATGCGATAATGAGGACAAATGAGGTTGCAAACGTCAAAATACCTCCCGCAATTTGTGGCAACAAATATCCGAGTACTGTTCGTTTGAATTGTGGATTAATGAGAACGGGAACACTCGCGCCAACGGTTAGAATAAAAAATGAACTTGGCCAAAAGATATGTGTTTCAAGAAGTCCTATGATCCTAAATAGTTTTTCAAAGAAGGACACTTTATAGGTACGGACGAATTGCTCAAGCGCATAGGGAACGTCAGATACCCCCCACGCCCACCGTTTCTCTTGTTCATACCTATTTTTGAAAGCTGCAACAATGTTTTCTCCCCACACCCCATCTCTTGTTGTAATGAGATAAATTGGTTTCGTTTGAACAATACCTCCGTGTTTAAAAAACGCCTGGAGAAAAATATGCCAATCTTCGGGAATAATGTCGGTATCCCAATAGCCAACAGATTCTAAGAGCCACAAGCTCATACTATATGTAGAGATTTGGATAAGATTGTGTTTGTCTGACAAAAAGGCAAGCCGAAGAACAGACGATACCGTTGTTTGCATACGAATAAAGAAATTCAACTTCCAGTAATTGTTGTAAAGCAACACAGGTGCCCAATAGAAACGAAATCTTCCGTCTTTGTCATTTACATACTCATGAGTTAAGTAGGCAAGATATTGCTCGTCAATAATGCTATCTGCGTCGCACGAAGTTATAAGTGTGTCGAGTGGCGAAATACCCATTTCACTAACTTTTTGAGAAATCCATTTTGCGGCACACGTTTCGTTACTTGCTTTTCCTTTTGCCTCTCCCGGTGTTAACGTATGATATGTTGCAAATACTCCGCCAAAAACCGAACTGAACTGTGCAATTAAACTTTCTGCACGTTTTTTTCCTTGTTCGCCATCCGCCTCTTCCATGCCAAGTACAATAAATATTCGATTAAGAGGATATTTTTGAAGACTTAAAATATCGAGTGTTTTTTTTATTTTTGCATACGATTCCTTATAGTTCGTAATAATAAGAAAATGAGCAAGAGTATTTATTTTTTTGTGTCGTTTGATGAGCGCGAACCACTGAATTTTTCGTGCGTTTGTAACACGAACATACGAAATGGTTGCCATAATTACTGTACGAAGAGTTTTATATAAAAAATAAACGTCAAATATTATGATAATGTAGGCAACAACAGCCGGGTGAAACGGCGAAAGCCACACAGGCATAGTAATAAGAGCCCAGGTCGTAAGGGCAATTGTTATTTCAAAGAAACGGCGAAGCGAGAATTTCGATGTGTTCATAGCCTAAGTATTGTAACATACCGAAACACGCGATAGAGCACCTCTATAAGAAAAACCAACGTAAACACATACGAAAGTAATTCGAAACTTATTACTTTCTCTCGCGCCAAAAAGAGAAGAAAACCAGCACATAAACCACCATATATTGAAAAGCGCAGTGGTAAGAAAAAACTCATTAAACAGTACACAACCAGCCCACTTACGGCTATGAATATCCATACTAATACTGGTTGATACGGAGGAACGAAGAAAAAAAACAATAACCAAACGATAACAGGAACTAGACGAAGGACAATTTTCACGTTTTTTCTACAACTTGAAAAACTCCCGCGACTTTCTTTATAGTCATATGAAATTTATTGAGTATATACTCAGCGAGTTCCGCTACCCAACGCCAACCAGAAGAAAGAGGCTTATGAAGACCTTTTTCTATTTCTTCTGCTGAAATTGGTAGGTCTATTTTTTTGTTTTTTACAAAAAAGCTTAACGTACTTACGGCCTGAACACCGTTTTCTTCAAGTTCCTCGTCTATTTTCGGTTTTTCTGGTGTGACTTCTACTATGTCCTCGCTTTCAGAGGGAACTTCCATTTCTACTTTCTCTTCTATTGCAGACTCGCTTTGAGGATGAGCTTCATGGCTTATTGCCACTAATGGCTCCGCTTCTTTATGGGGAACACTTGTCTTTTTTTTGGTATCAGAGAAATTGAGAGGGGTGAAATTTAAAACAGGATCACTCATAAAAACATTATAGATTATCTCAGGGAAGGTGTCACCTTAATAAGGTGACACCTTTTGGGAAAGAATTACTTGATTTTCTGAAAAGCCACTTTTAGTTGGTCGACTGGGTATGCGCCGGGCACAAATACTGCTTTTTTAGTTTTTGTATTTATTAGGAAGTTACCCGGAGTTCCGGTAACATTTAACGCTTCGCCTGATTTTGATTGTTCGTCTACGATACTTTTTGTTTCTTTATTGTCGTAACAGGAATTAAAATCGGTTACTGAAACACCACTTTCTTCAGCATACACCGATAGCTTAGACATATCTAAACCATTATTTGCCGGAGTTACTTCATAAATTGTATCTATAAATTTCCAAAACGCGTCTTCCCCGCCAATTTTAGCTACACATTCTGATGCGATGGATTCGTCACGCGCCTGTGAGTGGATTGAATCGAGCGGAAAATGTCGGTACACCCACGCAACAGTTCCTTTCATATCTTCCAAAAATTGTTTCGCAACAGGGTGAAACCTTTTACAAAAGGGGCACTCCAAGTCTGAATATTCAACAAGAAGATACTGCGCTTTTCTGTTCCCTCGAATGTGATCTTTGTTTGTTACTTGTGGGTACTTTGCAACAAGCTGAAATGGGTCTTGCTGTGTTTTTGCCGCTGCCTCTGTTGCTGCTTTTTCTTTTTCCTGTTTAGCTGTTTTTGTATAGTCTTGTACTACATATGCACCAAACGCGGCAACGGCAAAAAACAGGATAATAACTCCTATCATAAGTTTTCTAACAGTTGTAGAGAGCTCTTCTACTTTCGTTTCCAAAACTTCGGATTTTTTAGGTGGTTTTACGATAAGCTTATCCATGACTGGTTAATACTAGCAAACAATAGGGAGAAGTCAAATAAATACTGTTCGGGCGAGAAAACCTCGCCCCTACAATTGTAGGGTACGGGCATGCCTGTACCGTACAAGTAAATTACAACTCTATATCTCCGTATACGTTTACCGTTTGGAGGATTGACTTGAGTTGCTTTGATTCTTCCTGGAAAAGATTTATTTTTTTATTTACTCGAAATATATCGCCGTGCCCAGGAATAATATAATCGGCAAGTTCCCAAATACGTGCTCTGTTTTTTATTTGATCTTTTGGGCGTTTGCTAAACGCAACCCAGTCCTTTACTCGCAGATAATCTTTCTCACATTCGAACAGATCACCCGTTATGGCTATTAGTCCCTCATTTGTTTTTACTAAAACTCCGATACTTCGATCGTCATGTCCTGTCATTTCGGTAACGGTGACGTTTTCATCGATTGAATAGTTCTTTTGGAAGAATGTTGCCACGTCTTCGTCGTACCGGTCAAACCCTACAATGAGCGCTGCTTTTGGAAACAAATTATTATTACTAATATGATCCGCGTCACCATGGGTACATACGACATATTTAATGTCGCTTGAGTTTAGTTTATGTTTTTTTAATCCATTCAAGATTACCTCTCTGTCTTTTGGAAGACCCGTATCTACAATTACATTCACTGAGGATTTGACAAGCACGATAGTACCGTCTGCCCTCTGGGCGTTGCGTTCTTTTTCCCACAGAGCATAACCAGCTTGGAGAACAAACACTTCTGCTTTCCTAGACATACGGGAATTATAACACCAAAATAGTAAAACCCCACCCCCGCCATTCGCCTGCTGGCGAAGGCGGCCTCCCCTAATAGGGGAGGTTAATTTTATTAGAGGATAATTCTTTGATATTTTTCAATGTTAGAAACCAGAGAAGAAAAAATACAAGCGCAGTACCTATCATTACCACATTAAAGGTATTGTTCTCAATTCCGTATCCAATTATCATCAAATATCCTGAAACGATTAACCGAATTACTAAACGCTTGAAGGAAAAAACACTCGCGCGAACTTTGTCATTTGACAGTTCATGGATATGCCCGTCTATAATTGAACCGATCATACCAAACATAATATTGGATATGAGAATCATACCTGCGGTTACCCACACGTTATTAAAAATCCCAATTAAGAGTATCATTCCAGCAAGGAGTAATATGGGATTTGATAACGTTATTTTTGTATTATGAGAATACACTTTCGCACCAAAGGCTCTAAGTAGCGCGCTAACTCCTATGAGAGTACCAATAATAGTAATTGGAACACCATACAATACACCGAATGAATTAGTGATATTTTTGACTGAAAATCCGAGTCCTCCAACAAGGGCAACAACAATCATAACGAGTCGAAGCAAAGGGTTTTCCAATATGTTTTTAAAACCAGCGCGGGCAATTGAAAAAATATTTTCCGGCGAGACTTCGTCCTTATCTTTGTCGATCTGAAGAAATAATAAAGGAATATATCCAATTAATATGAGAATACCATTTATGTACAAAGTAAGTTGGTATCCAAACCAAAACACTAGAAGACCGCCCACAATTGAACTAACAAAAAACGTTGATTCAATGAGGCTATTATAATTTGCAGAGTCTCTTTTTACATTACTTGAAATTTTATTTAATACTGCCATGTCGTTACCCGAGCTCAATCCGTTTCCGAATGCATAAATAAGAAGAGCAATAGCATATCCCCCATACAGCATATTCTGTGCAAGAAAAATTGTCGCAATAACGTTAATAATGATTGATAAGGCCAGCGCTTTTGTATGCCCAAACTTGTCTCCAATTACTCCAGTTGGATATTCCAAAAATAAGGAAAAAAGATTGTAGAGGGCAATTAAACCCAGCGCCTCTTTTGGACTTAAACCGCGAAAAATTAAATAAGGCACACTAATTGCTATCCAAAAGTAGATGAAGGAAAAAAATGAGAAAACATAGAACTTAGAGAGGTTGGAAATTTTGGACATATAAGGAAAGATTATAACATGGTGTATTCAGTGAAGGTGACACCCTTGCTTCGCAACGGAGTCACCTTAAGGAACGGAAAAGAGTGTAAAGTGCTTCGTTAGATTTATGAGTGTCCGCGGGATTATAGAGAAATGTGTGCCAATTTCTTTTTTTTGCTGCTTCAATATGTTTTTCGCTATTTTCTACAAATAAAATTTTGTTTCCTCTTACTCGTGCTTTATATTCTGCAATTTCAAATATTTTAGGTTCCGGTTTCTGACATTTTTCAATACTTGAGTCAACAATAATATCCCATTCAACCGGTGGCAGTAAATTTCTTTTTATAATCTCAGGTAGCATTCGGGGGTACATGTTTGTTAAAAGCCCCACCCTGCAGGATTGTTTGATTCTCTCTATCGCAGGCCATAGAGAAGTATTTTGTTCGAACCGCTTCACAAAACCGTCAAGAAGTGAATAGGTATTGGGAATAGATAACCTTAACTCTTTGTTAAGTAGCGGAACGAGTTCTTCGACATCGCCGCCAATACACCGTTCTTTTTCGTGGTCTTTCCAGAATTTTTCAAACTGGGGTTTTTTTTCTGATGTAATACCAAGCTCATCTTGCAACTCGTTCCATTTATTTGTTTTGCTGAAGTCTTTTATAACAACGCCGCCAACGTCAAAGTAGACAAAATTGAGCATAGAGGTATTTTAGCAAATATGAAACCCCACCTTAATCCTCCCCTAATAGGGGAGGCGAGGATGAAAGATATTCCTTAAATTTAGCTAGTGCTTCGGGCATGTTTTCTCGCCCGAACCCGAGTCGTATGTGCTTGTCGTCATAGTCATAAACCGTTGACGGGAGAATCATTATATTTGCTTGAGTCACTACCTTCTGACAAAACTCTAGCGCTGAAATATCGACGAGTAATTTTGGGAAGGCTATGGTTCCCGCTCTGGGTTTAACCCATTGGAACATGTGTTTGTTTTCTTCAAAAAAAGTTTCAAGTAATTTTAAATTTCTTTTAATCCGTACCAGATGATTCGATATTATTTTCTCTTTTGCTCGGAGCGCAATCAAAGATAATATTTCACTTGGTGCGTTGTTGCAAATAGTCGTGTAATCTTTCAGTGTTGCGATTTTTGCAAATAAATTTTCATCTTTCGTGACTACCCATCCAATGCGTGCGCCTGCCATTCCAAAAGTTTTAGACATCCCAAAAAGTGTGATTGCCTTATCGTACTCTTCGCAGGCAGATGGTAATCTGTCATTCTCATCGTATTCAAGGAATCTGTACATTTCGTCTGATAATAAATAAATGTCGTGTTTTTTTGCTATATCAATAATTTTTTGGAAATCTTCCTTTGAAGGTAAATACCCAGTGGGGTTATGGGGAAAATTTGTGACAATTAGTTTTGTGTTTTGTTTAATATTTTGCTCTAAAAATTCCGGATTAAAACGCCACCCATTTTCTTCTTCTGGTTTCCATTTAGTAACTTCGCACCCCAAGCCTTCTGCAATTTCGTATAGCGATTGGTAGCCAGGAAAGGTACAGATAACATGATCTCTTTTTTGGAGGAGTGCGTTGAGGGTAAGAAAAATTCCCTCTTCGGGAACAAGTACGTTTACATTTTGTGCGGTAATTCCTTTATAGAGTTTTGCAATTTCTTCTCGCAAGAGCGGATGTCCAAGAGATTCGGTATAGCCAAGCGTTAAAGTATTCCATAAATTTCGTGTTTCGTTATCTGCAAGTTCCAGTAAGTCACCCTGCATAAGTCCATCACAATCTGAACACGAAAGTAAATATTTGGCAGAGAATTC
>CAYHPU010000008.1:0-20666 GCA_964358525.1 uncultured Gammaproteobacteria bacterium | reverse complement strand
GCGCCGCAACTTGTTTACCAACTTCAACAGCAACACCCGTGTCAACGGACGCCAAAATTTTAATCATGAATATCTTTAATTGTTTTCATTAAGTTATAGAATGTTCCGAACGTCCCTAAAAACAAAAAGACCGTGACAAACACAGATCTCGTTTGCAATACGTTATCAAGAAACAACCCCAAAGTCAATGCACATCCAATAGGTATTAGTAAATAAATTCCTACGTTTGCGTATTTGAGTACACGAAAATCAAAGATCTGTTTTTTTCTAGCCGGTTTCTCTATTTTATGAAAAAAGTGCTGTGTCATACAATTTTAGTGAAATTGCCTCGTCGGCAAGAAGAACCAAATTATCTTCTTTTCTTTGCACTTTTCCTTTTGCTAAAATAATTTGATTTTGAACCCATAAGGAACGAGAACGCGCGTACACTTTTGGAAAGACAACGAGTTCTATTTCTCCTGTATAATCGGTCACTGTTACGAATACCATTTCTTCATTACTTTTCTTCGTTACAATTTTTTTAACCGCCTTAATGAGTCCACCGATAAGCACGGGGACCGCGCTTTCCTTTAATTCGGCAATGGGAACTGCTTTCTTTTTCATCATTATAGCTGCATATTTCGCCAGTGGATTCACCGAGAGGTTAAAACCAATAACTTCCCGCTCAAACGCTAACTTTTCATCTTCACTATACTCTTCAACCTGTGGTAATATGTCATAATCAACGATTATCGTGCTATCCGATCCACCAAATAATCCGAACTGCCCCGCTTCAACTTGCACTTTTTCAGATTGAATTTCTTTTATGACGGAGGAATAATATGCAAGTAAAGCCGCCCTCGTTCCAAACTGGTCAAAAGCACCTGCTTTAATAAGACTTTCTATTGTTTTTTTATTTACTTTCCGTAAGTCTACGCGGATTAAAAAATCTTTGACTGATGCAAAGGGACGGTCACTCCGCGCATGTAGCATGGTTTCAATTGCCGCTCCACCAACATTCTTTACGGCGCCCAGCCCAAATCGGATTATTTTTTGTCCTTCTATTGAGAATTCTTGTTTTGAGGCGTTAATATCTGGCGGAAGTACGGGCAGTTCCATTCGTCGACACTCCTCAAGTACCTGCACTACTTTTTCGTCTCGGTCAGATCCCGTTGCATGTTCAATTTCTGCAGTAATTAAAGCAGTCATAAATTCCACCGGGTACTGTGTTTTTACATACGCTGTCCAATAGGCAATTGTAGCGTAGCTTGCTGAATGTGCCTTATTAAATCCGTATGCGGCAAATTTTTCAATAAATTCGTATAGTTGTTCTACTGTTTTTTTAGGATATCCTCGCTTTAAGCAGCCTTCGAAAAATGAAACTTTCCCTTTTTCCATAAGAGATTTTTTCTTTTTACCCATTGCCATACGAAGTAAATCTGCTTGACTCATGGAAAAGCCCGCAAGTCGGTGTGCTATTTCAGTTACCTGTTCTTGGTAAACCAAAATTCCATACGTCTCGCTCAATATGGGAACGAGGTCTGGGTGTAAATATTTTATCTTCGATGCATTCTTCTTTCCTTCTATAAATTGTGGTATAAGGGACATCGGGCCGGGACGAAAAAGCGCAACCATTGCAGAAATGTCGGTAAACATAGTCGGTTTAATATCCTTAGCCAAGTTCCGCATACCACGCGATTCAAGCTGAAATACGCCAACCGTCTCACCCCGTGCAATAAGCTCGTACGTTTTTTTATCGTCAAATGGAATGCTACTCATTATTAAATTTTCAGAGCGGTTTTCACGAATTAAAACAAGGGCACGTTCAAGAATGCTTAAGTTGCGGAGTCCTAAAAAGTCAAATTTTAAAAGTCCAACTGCACGCCCGTCTGAAACTGCGTTAAGATCCAAGCAATACATATCGTATTGGGACACGATTTTCCCTGCTTTCGCCTCTCGTTGAATAGGCACATATTCGGTGAGCGGCTTATCGGCAACGACAACGCCAGCCGCATGTACGGATGAGTGACGAACCAAACCTTCGAGTTTTTTTGATATATCAATAAGTTCCTTCGTTTTTTCGTCAGACTTATAGAGATGAAGAAGTTCCGAGGACTCTTCAAGTGCCTGGTCGATTGACACATTAAACCCTTGTTTCCCTGGTGGAATAAGCTTAGCAAGTCGGTCTCCTTGCATATATGACCAGCCCAGAGCCCGCGCAACATCGCGCAGTACCATGCGAGCCTCCATGGTCCCAAATGTAATAATTTGCGCAACTTTGTCTTCACCATATTTGTGGGTTACATATTTTATTACCTCTTCACGCCGTGTATCTGCAAAATCTATATCAATATCCGGAGGCGTTGGTCGCTCGGGATTGAGAAAACGCTCAAATGGTAAATTATGTTCAATAGGATTGAGTTCGGTTATTCCGAGTATGTAGGCAACAATAGAACCAGCCGCAGACCCTCTTCCTGGTCCCACTGCAATCCCTTGTTGTTTTGCCCAGTTCACGAAGTCTTGAACTATGAGAAAATACCCCGCATACCCTTTTTTGATAATTACCTCGAGTTCGTAATTGATGCGTTTGTCTATTATCGCATTCGTTGTTGAAAAACGGTTTACGATGCGTTCGCGGGTCAACAGCGGTAACCACGTATCCACTGTCTCACCAACTGGAACTTCAAATTGAGGCAAGATCCATTTCCCATTTGGAATTTCAACGTTGCACCGCTCGGCTATTGCAACCGTATTGTCTATTGCTTCGGGCAGATCTGCAAATTGTGCTTTCATTTCGTCGGGCGACTTGAAATAATAATCGGGAATATCGATCATTGAGAGGCCTCGGTTTTTTTCCATGATGGAATTTCTGGTTTGGATACACAGTAAAATTTCCTGCGCATACGCGTCATCTTTTTCTAAATAGTGCACGTCATTCGTCGCAACGAGTGGCACTGCGTAGCGTCGCGCTAGTTTTATGAGTTGTATATTTAGGTCGTCCAAATCCCGCATATCGGGATGACGCTGTAATTCCATGTAAATATTTTTTTCTCCAAAAGTCTCAATGTATGTTCTCAACCACTTCTCCGCTTTCTCCGGCTCGTTGTGCATTATACTTTTCGGTACAATTCCCCCCATGCATCCGGTTAGAGCCACAAGTCCCCCATTATACTTTTGGAGTGTCTCGAGGTCTACGCGGGGTTTGTAGTGAAATCCATCAAGGTGCGCCACGCTTACAATCTTGAGTAAATTCTGGTAACCCTCAAAGGAAGAAGCAAGAAGTGTGAGATGATATTGGTCATCTCCCATTTTTTTTTGTTTATCAAAGCGAGAATTTTCAGCAAAGTAAATTTCACATCCAAGGATTGGCTTTATACCCGCGTCTTTTGCTTTCAAAAAAAATTTAAAAATGCCGTACATAGCACCATGGTCGGTAAGTGCAACAGCGCTCATGTGAAACGACCTGGCCTTTGCGATAAGTTTGTCGAGTTTCGACAAACCGTCTAAGAGCGAAAACTCCGAGTGCACATGTAAGTGAACAAAATCCTGCATATAATGCTAAGTATACTTAAATGCGTTGACATTTTCATTGCGAGTTGACACAATAATACTGTCATGGATAAGCAAACTCCAACAATCCACATTGAGGTTAATGTTAAGTCTGTAATTATTGTCATAGCGACTATTCTTGGATTCTATGTAGTCTTTCAATTGCGAGATTTGTTCATAAACTTGTTTATTGCCTTTATATTTATGTCTGCACTAAAGCCAAGTGTAGATTTTGTTGAGTCAAAAAAAATTCCCCGTATTCTTGCTGCTCTGATTGTTATGGGAACGTGTTCTGCGATTTTTTTTACTATCTTTCTTTTCGCTCTTCCGCCACTTCTTATCCAAACCAAAGATTTTGTCGTGTACCTTTCAAAACAATTATTTCTATTAATCCGCCAAGCAGATGCAACGATAACACCGCTTAAATTGGTACCAATCAGCTCCATCACTCAAAATATTCCTGATATTACTAGTACACTTACTCATTTTGTTTCCGCTTTTTTCAGTAATGTACTAAATGTTGTCACCCTTTTCTTTTTTACTCTTTATTTTCTATTGGGTATTAATAAGGTTCGCGGAGTACTAGAAAAAATGCTTAAGCCGTCTCAAACAGAGCTTGTTATGGACATTATTGGTAATGTTGAAAAGCAGCTTGGAGCATGGCAACGAGGAGAATTAATACTTATGATCGTTATTGGCGTAATGTCTTATATAGGACTGGTGATATTAAAAATAAATTATGCGTTGCCACTCGCGTTTATCGCGGGGTTTCTCGAGGTGTTTCCTATTATTGGGCCAACTTTGTCTGCAGTCCCCGCTTTTATTGTTGCCTCTACCATTTCGTGGCCGCTCGCCCTAGCCGTCATTGCGCTCTACATAATAATTCAACAATTTGAAAATAATTTAATTGTTCCACTCGTGATGCGACACGCGGTAGGTATTCCTCCTCTTGTAGTATTGTTATCGTTGATAATCGGCCAGACACTTTTTGGGTATGCGGGAATACTACTCGCCATTCCGCTTGTTGTAGCGTTGACGATTGTAATTAGAGAGGTAATTACGTATCGCGAAAAGCACAAAACCAATGTAGCTTAAGTAAAAGTTAAATCACTTTGCTTGCATCTTGTTGTTGGATAATAATTCTTTAATCTTTTCAAGACGAATCATAAACCGTTTAATTTTATCTTCAGGGTCTTCCAATGGATATTCGATCCCTATGTAACTGTTTTTAATATCACGAGTCATTATTTCCCACATTCCCTGTGGGTGTATTTTCAGATCAAATGCATGATCGTGGGATAATTCAATGTGATTGTCAGTAGCCAGTTTTGCAATATCCCTAACTTTTCTTTCAACTTCTTCGAAATTAAGTTTCAAAAAAAATTCATCGGTTTCTCCCAATGGCCCTTCGCTTTTTGTAAAGTCTTTACCGTATATCACACTCCCATCTGCGCATTCATCAGATTCTAAAACCTCGGCTGCAGACAAAACTCCGAGTGAATGCAGTACAGGCAAACCAGCTTTTCTCATTACATCCCATATATAAAAATAGTGCTCGGCTGGGGTTTTGCCTCCTGTAAACAATTTGTCGTACTCGACTTTTCTTCTAACCATACTAATGTTTCTTTTTCTCTGACTTTCTTTTCCTGTGACGACCAGTTCAACCCTCTGCTTTGGCCGAGTTCCAAGAGTGATAGGCGTACTACTTTGAACAGAAACTTCTAAGGAGTGTGTCTTTCCCAGTCTTGAAAACACCTCTATCTGAATTTCATTCAATGTGGAAAATGATAAATTTGACCATGATGATCTTATAACCTGAATGAGGCAATAATTTTATCGAGAATATAATATGGAATTTTCTTTACATCTGTAGATCGTGCAGTGACGGTAATTAATCTATCGTTATCAAATATTCTATAAATTATATATCCTATGTCCTTGTATATGGTTTCATATTTTTTGGATGTTGGCCTACTTCTAAGATATCCTCTTATTAGTCCTTTAGTACCTTCCTTACCAAGAAACGGTTCTAGGTTTTTTTTGCTTATTATTACTTTTCCCGTGTACGGTAATTCATATTCTGTACCATCTAATACCTCTATTTGAATAGAGACTCCGTTTTTCCCAGAAACAGAATTAGAACTTGTTAAGAAAAGAGACCATTCATTTTGCCTACTCTCTTCACTTATAAGATTTATCTCGGGAGGAAAACTAAATGAAATCCTATTTTTTGCACTGGTAAATTTCTTCCATTCACTAACTTGTGTTGAAGAATAAGATTTGTTTATTTCTGTTGAAATGTTAACTAGAGAATTGTATTTCATTCCCAAATAAAAACCTAATAGTGGAAATATAATAAAAAGGACTGCTGCTAGCATCTTTGAAAATGTAGTTACGGTAGTCATATATTTTGGAAATTTCATACCATTATTATATCACTGCTTTTATTCATTGTTTGGTATGATAAAAAGGTATGACAGATATACTGTATATTGAGCGGGAGATGAGTCCAGAGGAATATAAACGAGTAACTTCCGCATTTAATGAACACACGGTTGAGCATGGAAACCCCATAGAGATTTCGGAGAGAATAGGCTTTGTTGCGCTTGATGGAGAAAAATTTATAGGGACGTCTACTGGACTTGCGTATAAAGACGGGAAGAAATATTACAACTGGTTTTATTTATCCGATCTCCTTGTTGAAAAAGAGTACCGTGGTAAAGCTATTGGTAAGATATTGTTGGATAAACTTGAGAACAAAATAAAAAGTCTTGGTATTAAATATATTTGGACATGGACTGCGGGTTACGAGGCGCCTGGTTTTTATAAAAAGCAGGGCTATCAGGAGTTTTTTGAAATGAAAGACTGGTTTCCCTCTGGCCACAGTAGAATTGGCATGTGGAAAGAAATTGTATAAAAGAAATTGTATAATTGAATGCAAATGCAAAAAACAAAAATACTAGTAACTGGTGCGAGTGGGTATGTTGGAGCTCGATTATTTCGCGACCTTGGAGAAAAGTATGATTCGGTCGGAACATATTTTCAAAGTAGCTTTAACGAAAATCTGGTACAGATAGATATTACTGATTTAAAGTCAGTACGAACCGTGTTTGAAAAATACAAACCTGAATTTGTAGTTCATAACGCCGCATTTCCCGTTACTCCTCAAACTGATGAGCAAAAAGAGATACTCAAGAAACTTAATTATCGGGGAGTAGATAATGTGGCACAAGTTGTAAATGAGATTGGAGCGAAACTTATTTTTATTTCGTCAGCTGTTGCTTTAAATAAAAATGATATTTATGGCCAGTCAAAAGCCCATGGCGAGGAAGTGTGCAATAAAACTCCTGGTAATCTCATTATTCGACCCCATACTGTATTTGGCTATAGTCCAAATATGGTGAATGACCGGTCGTTTAATAGACTGCTTAAAAATGTCTACAAAAAAACGCCCGCGGCGTATGACACTTCCTGGAAATTTCAACCCACCTACGTTGGTCATATTTCGAGCGTCATAGCTGAGTTTGTTGATGGTAATATTCATACAAACTTGATTGGAGTGGCGTTCGAAACTTTGAAATCAAAATACAATATTGGAAAGGATATTCTAGAAAATTTTGGTATTTCCGTAACACCAATTGATGAAAAATCTACCCGCCCAACAATCGAACTAGATTTAGATTTTTTTTCAAGTTTGCACCTCCCTGTACAAAGTTACGAGGAGATGATTGCGACCATGGTGAAAGAAATTAAAGCCATCGGCGATAAATATCCACTATAATAAAGTGCGACTTACTACTTTAGACTCTTGATATCCTCTGATAATTGGTTAAATACTGACCAAGAATGTAACTCAAACAAACTCTGAGCCTCATTGAGTCTTTGTACGAGTATACGAGAATCTTTTTGTCTACAACCTAATGTAATTATCAAAATAGATGATATCTTCTCCTTGTCCTCAAGATATGTAATATTAGCAGTAAATGGATTAAGAAATGAAGGATAATCAACGTCAGTTGTCATAGTAGAAAAGCCTCTATCGTCGTCTTGCTGACTAGCGCCTTCACCATGAATCGCAATCTGACCAGTAAGTATTTTGAAGAGCCTCCCGTCTCTCTCATTAGATTTTATGTAACTAAATGCATTGAGTACAATACTTTTTAATGCTGGGATGTTAATTTGTGCATACTCTGCAATTGTAATTTCTCCAAAAAACTTAGTAAGAGCTTCTAGGATAATCAACTCTATTTCTTTATCTCCTGCGTCAAAAACACGAAGGCACAACAAGTAAACATGGTTTTCTTCCTGACCTTCTGGAATAACTCTTTCAAGATAGAACGCCGGATCTCTATCAGATCGGTAATTAAACCGTTCAGGCGCTGAAACTACTAGTCTTTTCTTCCTCTTTTCACCTCTGTCTGGTGTCATAATTATTTTTAATTATAGCAAACAAGCACGTAATAAGAATTACGTCAGAGAAATTGGGTTGTGTTCTGGATTATCTCTAAGCTCAAAAAATACAATAATGCGGTGTATAAACCGTTGTTTTATTTCTTAAAAGGTGTCACCTTGTTAAGGTGACACCTTAAAATGAAGGTCGCCACAGTAATCTAGAAATGAGAATGCGCTGAGCATGGCTCGTCACAGAAGTCTTCGAACTCATAAATGCGGTGTATAAACCGTTGCATTTATTCAATAAGTAGCCTACCTTTAGGTAGGCTACTTATTGAACGAAACATATGCCAGCAAAAAACAGTATCAAAACGTACGTTGAAGGTGGCTACTATCACATATATAACCGTGGTGTCAATAAGCAGAATATCTTTTTTGACGATGCTGATTTTGTCTATTTTATTTACTTACTAAAAATATATTTAAGTAGTCCTAAAACAGTTACAGAAGAGTTGAAGAAATTCTCAACAATTTGCAAATATCTTCCAGATAACTACTACCAAAAGCTTTATATAGTTTGCTTTTGTTTAATGCAAAATCATTTTCATCTTATTGTTCATCAAACCGAGGCACGAACGCTCGAACATTTTATGAGGTCGTTTACAATTAAGTTTAGTATGTATATGAAACGAAAATACAATCGCTGTGGGCATTTGTTCCAAGACTCATACAAGGGGGTGTTGATTACGCACGACAGTTATCTTTTGCATTTGTCCAGATATATTCACCTCAATCCTATCGAATTATCAACGCCCGCCGAATCTATAAAAAAGAAGTGGGCAAGTTTTGCAGATTATCCTTATTCTAGTTACCAATGGTATTTAAACAATATTCATACTGAATGGTTCAACCCAACTGTTGTGTTAGATTTTTTTAATCGGAAGAATATCTTTGTACCCAGAAATGTATTGTCCTATGGATCCTTTGTTAGCACTTTTAATTCGGACCTTCCAGACAGTCTAAAAGAGATCGCTATCGATTCTGAAAAGTAGCCTACCTATAGGTAGGCTACTTAACTAGCATTCCCTAAATACTGAAGAATTTGTTGAGATAGTGGGCTTTAGTGTAATGATGGGATATGATTGAGACATATATACCCTTGTCTTTCAGTAGAAAAAATTAGATAGTAAATTCAAATGCTCTCAAATATATTCTCGGGCGCGGTACTCGGGCTTGAAACACTGATAATAAAAATTGAAACGGATGTTTCAAATAGAGGTCTGCCGGGCATTACTGTCGTTGGACTTGCCGATAAAGCTATAACCGAAGCAAAAGAACGAGTGCTTTCCGCCCTCAGCAACTCCGATCTACCTCTTCCCGAACACCGGACAATAATAAATCTGTCGCCCGCCGATGTACCAAAAGAGGGCTCGCTCTACGACCTTCCTATAGCGCTTGGTATATTAACCGCATATAGCTATATTCCTGCGGAGGCAGTTTCATCTGTCCTCGCGCTCGGGGAATTGTCTTTGAATGGAAATTTAATGCCTATTCGAGGCGCCATGCCACTTGCGCTTCTCGCCAAAAAACAGGAACTAACTACTATAATTGCACCTTACGACAATCGTCACGAACTTTCTGTTGTGCAGGGAATTACAATTTTCTGCGCACGGTCCTTACAAGAAGTGGTCCTTCATCTTACGGGGCAAAAACTACTTACACCACTTGTGCCACTCCGCTTTTCAGAATTTAGTGAAAAAAAGGCAGATATTGCGAATTTTGGCGATGTGATTGGTCAACAACAAACCAAAAGAGCGCTTGAGATTGCTGCCGCGGGATTTCACAATATCCTTCTCAAGGGCCCGCCCGGAACAGGTAAGACAATGCTTGCGCGTGCATTTCCTTCTATTCTTCCACCGCTTGAGCCCGACGAGGTAATGGAGGTGAGCCGCATTTACTCAATTAATGGGTTACTTAATGAAGATCATCCACTTGTCACAATTCCGCCGTTTCGCAGTCCTCACCACACAATATCTAAAGTGGGTTTAATTGGGGGTGGATCAAAACCAATGCCAGGCGAAATATCTCTGTCTCATCGCGGTGTTCTATTTCTGGACGAAATGGCAGAGTTTGCGCGAAGTACTCTTGAATCTCTTCGTCAACCGCTCGAAGATGGGTTTGTTTCTATTTCTCGCGCGAGTGGAAGTGCTCAGTTCCCTACGCGTTTTATTCTTGTTGCCGCCACAAACCCCTGTCCGTGTGGGAACTCGGGAAATATAAAAAAACGATGTGTGTGTACGCCTTCGCAAATTATTAACTACAAGAAAAAATTGTCAGCGCCAATACTCGACCGAATTGACCTACATGTTTTTGTTCCAATGATTCCAACCGAAGACGTACATCATAACAGAAATGCAAATAATAATGATGAAAGCTCACGCATACAAGAGAAGGTTTGTGCGGCGCGAAAAATTCAACGAGAAAAGCTAGTGAAAGCAAAAATAACCACTAATGGCGAAATGAGTACGCGAGAAGTTAAGGAGTTATGCGAAATAACACCCGCAGGGGAGCAGGTTCTTAAAAAAGCGCTCGATACTATGAATTTATCGCTTCGCGCCTATTTCAAAACTATTAAGGTTGCTCAAACAATAGCAGACCTCGCACATTCAAAGATAATTGAAGATGAACACATTGCCGAATCATTGCAATTTAGAGTTTCTGAGTAGGAACACTACCTACTTACATTGCTCTTCATACTCTTCAAAGAAATATAAATTCACAATAACTATTGGAAACATAAATAGTGACCCAACGAGTGCCACTGTATTCATATGATAGAAAAGTGCCTTAAAGCAAAAAGAAAGTGCCAAAACCCCATAAAACAATACGGGAATAATAAAAATTGATTTGTGATAGATCGCTTCTCTCCTTGGAAAATAATACTCAAACAGTCTAAACGCTCCTGTAACTATAATAGTTACAATAAACCACCCAATAAAATTACCAATAGGCACTCCAAAGTAAGGACCACCTTCTATCCATCTCCAAGCCCCTGTTTTGATAATTACCGGATCTAAAAACAGGTCAAGTGAAACAAGTATCAACCCATCGCATAATATCTCAAATAGCAATAATAAAAAATGTTTACGTTTAAAATTAGGTTTCTTTTGCCGTAACCAATATAAAAAAGAGTTCGTAATAGAGTAACCTGTATATATAAATACCGCCCAATATATAACAACATCGATAGGTACTGTAAATAGAGTTAATGGCGATTCGTAAACATAAGTACCTCCAAAAATCGTTCCGTACTTTAACCCAATATATTCAAATAGTGTACCTACAATAGCTGCCAGAATAAAAAATGAGAGCGCCCGTTTTGGAGTTAGGGTTAATCGCGAATGCAAAAAAAGAATGATTACGGGAAGTAAATAGGTGAATAGTTTAAACCAGACATATTTTTTGAATATATCTATGCCTGCGAAATCCGCAAGTGTCGTTACCCCCGTCAGAATAACAAAAAGCATAGAAAGTTTCCATAACAGTCCCTCTTTTTTCCTCATAAGTGTCGGGGAGAGGACTTGAACCTCCACTCCCTTGCGGGAACTAGCCCCTCAAGCTAGTGCGTCTGCCATTTCGCCACCCCGACAAACCTCTTAAACGTTAGATCAAAGATCTCAGATGCCAGATCTCAGATATTAAGAACTAAGAACTTTGAACTAAGAATTCGTATTTCGTCTGCTCCCTCCTTCGTCGGGACAAACTCGCTGTAAGCTTTGCTTCGTTCAGCAACAGCGAGTTGAGCATTTCGTCCGCCTCGGCCGACTATTTATACCTCGTCGAGACGGGCCACCCCGACAATCAAATACGCAAACCTATAACACTAAACAGTAAACAATAAACACTAAACAAAAAGTACTAACTTCTGAGTTTTTTTACAAGCTCCGCGATCTTAGATGCATCACCCATTCCTTTCAGTTCTTTTATACAAATTCCAATAACTTGTCCTATGTTTGTATTTGCATCATTTTTAAGTAAAACAGCTTTTACCTTTTCTTCTAAGTTCGCATCTGACACTTCTGCAGGCAAATAAACTTTCAGCATATTTATTTCTTCCTCATTCTCGACAGCCAGATCTGCCCTTCCCCCATTTTCAAACATTTCTTTCGCTTCAAGGAGTACCTTTACCTGTTTCTTAATAACCGCAACTACTTCTTCGTCCGTCAGTTCTGCCTTTTTATCAATCTCAATATTTTTAACTTGGGAAATAATTCCCCGCAATATATTTGTCTTTTTGCTATCTTTTGCCTTTAGCGCAACCACGACATCTCCTTGAATTTGTTGTTTTAACATATACATTTTATTTTACCATAAGAATTCCGGTATATTCCCCATCTTCGTCGATTCTGCTCAGATCCAATGTCGATAAATCGACAAAGCGAATTACTTCATCTTTCTTTGTCATATTCCGTGAAAGACACACGCGATACGCACCAAAATTCTTTGAGAGGATAGCGAGAGTAGATCGGATGTTTCTTGCTGATTCAAAAAAAATAACTGCAAGCGGCTTATCCAATTGAGAATCAACGGCGGCGGCACAAGCCCCTAGAATACCTCTTTCCTTTCTAGGTAAAAATCCTAAGAAAACTACGGACTTGGCTGTAAAACCACAATAAGCAAAAGCCGTTGTAACAGCGCTAACGCCAGGTATTACCACAACTGAGTGTCCAGCTTTCTGTACCGAGTGAATGAGTAGTGACCCCGGATCGCTCACTGTTGGCATCCCAGCATCCGATACAAGCCCAATGTCCGTACCCTTTTCGAGTTGATTAAGGATTTCTGCAATCTTGGAAAATTCCTTTTCACGATAGTAAGACTGAATGTGGGGCTCAATTTTTATATTGTGCGTTTTTGAAAGGGTAGAAAATAGATGTGCAGTATTTCTTGTGTCCTCAGCATAAATAACGTTAATACTGCCAAGTGTTTTGAGCGCGCGATACGTAATATCTTCACTGTTGCCAATCGGTAACCCAATAACGTATAAGGTTGCCATTTACCTTCTATTAATGGTATATAACTTTGGAAAATACAGAAAAACTGCGGGAGCTTCTTCAGCAATAAGTTCTTGAAACTTTGCATAAATCTGTCTACGCTTGGTCTGCGACATTTCTTTTCGTCCGTCTTCAAGTAATTTATCTATACGAACATTTTTCATATTGCTTATGTTCCCTGTTTTTTGCGTTTGGTGCCAAAACACATATTGATCTGGATCTATGTTTGGTTCCCAAACTGTCAAAAACATATCATAATTTGTTGGAATATACCCCGTATATCGTGCGTCAACAACAAGTCCAATTTCCTTGAAAGATTTAGTAAATTCATCCACTATTTCATTTAATTCATATGACGCGTACATTGTAATTTTTTTTCCGGTTGCATTGTTTTTATCCACTAGACTCTTTGCAATTTCTGGTTCAAAAGCATAGGTTTTTATGCCCTCATTGAATGCGAACGAAAATGGCAATATGGGCGAATGTGCGCGCTGTCCAAATTTTTCTAGCTTTGAATAATTAATTCCATATGAAAGTGCTTGCCGTAAATTCTTGTTATCAAATGGAGCCTTTTGTGTATTAATAAACATTGTTACTATCCGATGAAAATCAAATACCGACGATACTTTTGTGTTGCGCCAATTCTCAAATAATTGTGCCGTCTGAGCGTCTTGTGTATCAAAAGTATCTATTTCTGCCATTTTATATGCAAGTATCGCTTCATCATTCGTGTTATATAGTTTATAGACAAGTGGTGATAATCCAGAGACAAGTGGCGTTAGATCTATCTGCCGCATTTCTCCAAACTCTGCTTTAATATGTCCAACTTTATAATTCCCTGAAATACCAATAAAATTATTTTTAAGTAGTGGTGTAGTTAAGAGTGATGGAAAATTAGCAAGCTGGTTTTGGAATTTAAATGACACCGAATACGAATCTATTGGTTTTACCGTCACCATACCATTAAACGAGAAAAGTGTGGTATCTAGATCAGCTGTGGTAAACGCATTTCCATCCGACCATACTAAGTTTTTTTGGAAATGAAAAATAAACTCTTGTCCATCCAACCTACTTTCCCACGAAGAAGCGAGCATCGGTTTTACTTGACCTTTTTCGTCGAATATCACAATAGGAGAAGAAATAAGAGGGAGTATCTCCTGTGGCAACCTACTTCTGTCTCCCGTAACTACAAGTCCAATACGCCTCTTTGTAAAATTTAAATTAAATAAAAGCCGATCTCCAAACGATCGAAATAGAATAAAAAGAAGAAACACTCCGATAAAAACAGGAATAATAATCCGTCCATATTTTCGAATAAAACTACTAAAGAACCAATAGTAATACCTTGTTTTAAAGGCAAAAGATCTCATATAAATAAATTAAGCAGAGAAAGAACAAAAAAAAGTACTACTAATGCTATAGTCCCCACAAAGGTAACCTTTTCAACTCCCCGTCGAGTATTAAATGTCTCACCAGAACCACCCCACGCATTACCAAGACCAGCTCCCCTCCCCTGAAATAAAATAGCTAGAACAGTAACTAAAGCAACTACTACATACGCAATTAAAAAAAATATTTTCATAAGACAAACGAAAGTAACGTTACCATTAAACTAATAATAAATGTTGCCGATACAATTGTTAGAAATTTCGCAACCATAAATCCACCAATTTTGATGCCAAGTTGCGGTAGTGAAAACCCACTGAAATACCATGCATTAATATGAATAATATTAGGAAATAGCCACACAAAAAGCGAGAAGGTAATGAGCTGAGAGATAACCGAAATAAGTCCCATTGTCATAATATTAAGGGGCAAAAGTAATAGTTTAAAAAAAGGATCAACAAACATAAAAAGGATCGCCAGTACGAAACCACATAAGAGAAGCCCGCGAATATCGGTACTGAGTTTAAATCCTGGAATTATTAGACTTGCCACAAAAAGTGCCACTGTATAAAAAAAAATTCCACGAAAAAAACGTTTCATAGAGTGTATTGTACCTCATTTTTTCGGAGAAGCGTATGATATTTTTTGGCAAAACGGTGCGCCTCATCGCGAAGACGTTCGATAATATGTAGTGAAAGCGAATCCCTTTTAAGAGGCAATTCTGTAAGCGTATCGGCCCGTATTATCCTGTCTGGTCGTTTTGCTATTCCTATCATACGGGGAAGATGCGGATAGAGCTTCTTGAGTTGTGGATAGACCATACAAAGCTGTGGTGTGCCTCCATCAAGCACAAAAAGGTCGGGCATTGGCCACTCGGAATGTTTCATTCGGCGAGACAAAACTTCAAGGAGCATTTCCGGATCAAAAATTCGACGGCCTTTAATCTTAAATCTCCTATATTCCCCATTGACCGGAATTCCGTCTACCGAAACAACCATGGAAGCTACCGCATTTTTAAATTGAAAATTACTAATATCAAAACATTCAATACGATGAATTGGTGACATGTGTAACACTTCTTCAAGTTCCTGTAGCTCCTTTTCACGAATACTCTCCATGAATGACGCGTCGGTAATCCGGTCATCAAGCACCAAACGACCTGAAAATAATCGCTCCAGTCCAGTGATTTTATTTCTCAATATAGCAGCATCCTCAAACTTTTCAAGCGTTGATAATTCCTTCATTTCTTTTTTGAGACCCCGAATTACCGTTGATCCTTTTCCCTGAAGAATATTTTTTATTCTTCGTATGTTAGTTTGATATTTTGTTTTCTCTTCGTTTGTGGTAATGACGCTCGGACACGGACTACATAGTCCTAAATGAGCATAAAAACACTCTCTTTTTCCAATCTTTTTTTCGGAGCAAAAGGGGATGCTTTTGCGAATTGTTCGGAGTAACAAATACGCTTGCCATCGACTATCAAATGGGCCAAAAATAAATCCAGGATTATTTAATAATTCATTTTTTCGAAGTAGTCGAATCTTGGAAAATTTTTCTTTGGTTATGTGAATATAAAGGGGGCTTTTATCGTCTTTTAATTCTGAATTATAATGTGGCTGTAATTTCCATACGAGTTGTGCTTCAAGAACAAGCGCTTCAAACTCTGAGGATGTTTCCTGCCATTCGATGTGGTTGGTATTATTTATAATCGCCTGCTCTTTCGGGTTTTCCCTATCTTCAATATGTTGCCTAATACGTTTTCGAATATTAATAGCTTTTCCAATATAAATTGGAATATCGTTCTTGTTCTTAAAAAAGTACACTCCTGTCGTTTGTGGAATACTATGAAGATTTATGTTCATATAATTTGAGTAGCAGTAGTATGCCAAGCACTATCCCAAGTCCTACAAAAATAAATCCATACTTTCGAAGTATGTTTACCACTTGGGTAGTTACTTCGTACGGGATTTCCTTTACTAACGTCCCATTAACTCGAACGAGAACATTCCCTTTTGATAGGATTCCCATCTTTGTATCTATCGAGAACGATAATTTCTTGTTTGCGTATGGCTCGAGCACAGGCAAAGTCATACCAGAAAGAACTTTCTGTGAATTTTTATCTACAAGTTCCAACAAAACGTTATATCCCAAAACTGGCATTTTTGCATTCAGTAGAAAAGTGAGAGTATTGTTTGTATTTGCATTGAATACAATTTTTTCCGGTACGGTAATTTCGTAGGTAGATTCCATACGAGGAATTTCATACGTGGGTTTTACCCGAACATCTTTTGTATTCTTATTTACCTTATATACTCCCGGTGGAAGAGGATAGGTGGTGTCTTTTCCGTGATACACCAAGGAAATGTGATTCAAGTCGAGCGCGGAAAAATAATCAACCCCCGATGTATCTCCCCATGTTGGATCTATTGGTCGCCAATATTCTCGAGCGCTGTCATAATATTCGGGCCATGCATGCAAAATATCTCCCAAAAAAGAAATCGGGCGCAATTCTTCATCGTTGGTAACTGCATATCCTACAACTTCTCGAGAAGCTATATTATGCTCCCGGGCAAGCGCAATAAACAGATCGGTATATTCCATACATACTGCATTATTCGGATCCTTCAATACTGCTATCGCTCCCATTCGCTCCATATTTCCATTAATTCGATTTGTATTATATGAAAGAGTATTTACAACGAAGTCGTAAATATCTTTCACCGTTCCCCCTTTTAATGTTCCCGTTGATTGCCAATATTTTTCCTCAGTTACATAACGAGCGAGACCAAATTTCTGCATTTGTTTTCGGTAATAAGACCGAACATCCTCACGTGGTTTTATAAGAAGTTCTACTACCCCCTTGAATACAATCTTTTGAGCCTCTTGACCAGCAATTGTATAGGCTCCTAAGTAATTCCCATCTTCGTCTATTTGTGTTTCTATGGGGGGCGGTGATATATCCGTTACATAAATTTTTTGAAAAACTCCGTCAGGAATAAAGGGAATAAGAAATGTTTTAGTAAGTGGACTCGAATTTACTAATGCATAATGAAGTTCTACTTGATATAGTGCCCGATCACTAAAAAGCACATACACATTTTGCCCCTGGAACAGACGAACATCTTCCCACACATAGAGTCCATCATTAATTCGCTTCGCATAGGGTTTAAATAAACTTGGTAATGAAAATCCACGCGGTAGAGTTAGGGAAATTGAATAGGCATCTAGTTCTTCGTTCTCCGCATTTTTTGAAACGGGTATAAATAATTCAGACGACTCGCCCGCACGTTTGACAAAATTTTTGAGAACATAGCTAAAAGTAATTTTCTTTACAGCTCCAGCCCCCACGCTTGGATTGTTAAAACGAAGACGTATCGTCCCATTTTCTACTATCGGATCAGTCTTTACCCCGTCCTCAAAAACACTTAATTGATCATACACCGCTTTTGAACCACCAGAGATAACATAGTCAGTAACATAATATTTAGAAGTCGCATTTGTTAGCGTTACAACGCGCTCTACAGAAACATCTCCCGAAGAGAGCTGCATAGTGTAGTTGTCCTCATATTTCGTGCGAACGGTCTTGAAGTCATTTTCCTGTGCAGAAACACTAGTAGTTAGTAGATAATAGATAATAGTAAAAAATATAAAAGAGATGAATTTTACAAATAGTGTTTCGAATTTCGTGTTTCGAATTTCGTGTTTAATTACGAACATCTAGATATTTTCGCAAAAATTGAGCCGTATATGTTGTTGGTTTTTCAATACACTTCTGAACCGTCCCTTGAAATAGTACATATCCACCTTTCTCGCCGCCCTCTGGGCCAAGGTCTATTAGATAGTCGCAATTTTTTATGACGTCCAAATTATGTTCTATAACGAGTACCGTGTTTCCCTGATCAACAAGACTTTTTAGAACACCAATGAGTTTGTCGACATCATACATGTGTAAACCCGTTGTCGGTTCGTCTAAGATATATACCGAATGCACTGTTGTATTCGTGTACAGTTCTTTCGCAAGTTTAACCCGCTGCGCTTCCCCACCCGATAAAGTTGGTGCCATTTGCCCAAGCTCAATATACCCAAGTCCAACGTCGCGCATTACTTTGAGTATTTTTTTAACTTTTGGATGATTCGTGAAGAAATCAAATGCTTCATCGACGGTCATTTTTAAAACATCATAAATATTTTTTTCCATATATCTAATTTCAAGCGTTTCGGTGTTATATCTTTTACCGTGACACACGTCACACGTAATGTACACATCTGCAAGAAACTGCATTTCAACCTTAATTTGTCCTGCACCTTGACAGTTTTCACAACGCCCACCTTTCATATTAAAAGAAAAGCGTCCCGCTGCATACCCTTGCGCCTTTGCTTCTATAGTTGACGCGAAAATATCGCGCATAGAGTTAAATACACCTGTGTATGTTGCAGGGTTTGATCGCGGTGTTCTTCCTATGGGAGATTGATCTATGAGAACGACGCGTTGAATTTCGGAAAGCCCTTTTGATTTTTTAATATCAGGAATGTTTCCTCGATAATAGGGATTGACGTGCGTTTCAAGCGCACTGTAGACAGTGTCTAAAAGTAACGTAGATTTTCCAGATCCCGAAACGCCCGTAACGCCGACCATCTGTCCCAAAGGGAATGTAACGGTAACGTCCTTTAAATTATTGCGAGTGCACCCTTCAAACGTAACCCATTGTTCGATCTTTTGTTGTGAAGGATATATGGGCACGTGTTTTTTTCCTGAAAGATATTGACCAGTTATAGAGTTTTTAACTGTAGATAACCCTTCTTTTTCTCCTGAATACAATACAGTCCCTCCATGCTTTCCTGCAAGTGGCCCAAAATCTACTATCCAATCTGCTTCCTGAATCGTTTCCAAATCGTGTTCGACAACAATAACGGAATTTTGCAAATCTCGCAGTTTTTTTAACGCAGAAAGTAACCGGTCGACGTCTCGCGGGTGCAGCCCAATTGAAGGCTCATCCAAAACATACGTAATCCCCGTTAGTCCCGTCCCGATTTGTGAAGCCAAGCGAATACGCTGCGCTTCTCCACCAGAAAGAGATTTGGCTCGGCGAGATAACGTGAGATAAGACAAGCCAACGTCTGTTAAAAACTGAAGCCGAAGAGTAATTTCCTTTAAAATACTTTTTGCAATTTGCTTTTCTGTAGAAGTGCTACTTGCTGGAACTGTTTCAAAAAATAGCAACTCTGAATCGATAGACATCGTGCACACGTCATCGATACTTTTGCCTCCGATAGTTACGCTCAGCGCCTCTTTCTTTAGTCGTTTTCCATCACACACCATACATATTTCCTCACGCATATACTTTTCTATATCTCCGCGCGACCATTCAGAATCGCTTTCATAATATTTTTTTTCAAGCTCACCAATAACTCCGCGCCATTTTTCCGAAATACTCGTCATACGGCCTTCCCTATTCGTTCCCTTCACCGTCAAATCACCCATCGTTCCATAAAGAAGTGCCTTATATTGATCTCGCGATAGATTTTTGAGCGGTATGTTCGGATTTATTTTATATTCTTCGAGAAATGTTTTAAATATTCTCCCTTGCCACGTATCTACGTAAAATATTTTCTGGAAGGGGAAAAGTCCGCCCTCTGCAATTGACAACTCGCCATTAGCGACAAGATCGGCTTCAACTTTCAATAAAACCCCGAGTCCTTTACAGTTACTACAGGAACCTATGGGAGAGTTAAAGGAAAAAAGTCGTGGTTCAATTTCAGCAAACGAGATATTACAAGCAGGACATGAAAATCGTTCTGAATATAATTCTTCGTGGAGATTCTTTGGAGTATCGGGAATTGTAAAGCCTGGATCTACTATTTCAGCGAGGATCATCAACCCTTCTGATAAAAGTAGTCCACTTTCCACTGCTTTAAATATACGGGAACGCATTTCATTAAGACGCGACTGGTCTTTTACAAGTGCCGCATCAATAATAAAGCGATCTACAATAATGTCTATCGAGTGCTGGTTATTTTTTAAAATATAGAGATCGTCATCTAAATTGTGAAAGTAGTCGTCAATCCGCACTCTCGAATATCCTTTAAATCGTAAATTGTCAAAAAGTTCTTTAAACTCGCCTTTTCGCTCTCGAACTACCGGCGCCATAAGTAAAAATTTATGGGGTTTTGTCTTATTTTTTCCTTGAATTTCGGTTACCCGTTGCATTATTTGCTCTACGATCTCTTGGGGAGAAAGTTTTTGCACTTCTCGGCCACACTGTGGACAGTGGGGATGACCAATGCGCGCGTAGAGTAGACGTAAATAGT
>CAYHPU010000007.1:16871-24656 GCA_964358525.1 uncultured Gammaproteobacteria bacterium | reverse complement strand
GATTCTATACGGACATCCTCCCCATTCACCGCGACGAGAATGACACCTTCGCGCCCCAAGGTTGCCCGTTCCTTTAGAATAGTCTCCACCACATCTCCAATAGACCCCCCGTCAACGATCATTTCCTTGAGTTCGATAGGATCTTCTGAATAAATCTTCATCAGTTCAAAAACAAGTGGCTGCCCATCGTGTAGCATGAAAATATTTTCTGGTGAATACCCCAGTTCTTTCATAAGTGTTGCATACGCTTTACTGTGTCGAATGGTGGTACCTATGGGCATGACATTTTTTGCGTTTACTAAACGCGCTAAAAGCTTTAAGTCTCCCTGCGAACCGTGGCCAGACGCATGAAGATCGTCACGAATAGCGGTGTAGATAACTTCGGCACCTTGTTATATTATTCGCTCCTGCAGATCTTGGATAGTTGTGTCGTTCCCTGGAATAGGATCTGAGGAAAAAAGTACCCGGTCTGTTTTCTTTAGTTTAATAAAACGATGAATGCCGAGTGCAACTTTATCCATACCAGAGCGAGACTCACCCTGAGAACCGGTTAATATAAAACAGATCTTATTATCGGGTAATCGCGAAACGTCCTCGTCAGAAACAACCCAATCCTTGTTGAGTTTTATATAGCGATTTTGAAATGCAATTTCCATATTTCGTTTCATGCTGCGCCCCACAAAGCAAAGCTTACGGTTAAACTTAACCGCCGCTTCTACACATTGCTTAATTCGTGAGATGTTAGATGCGAAGGTTGTCATAAAAAACCTTCCTTTTGAGACGCGCATTTCCTCGTCAAATGTTTTTCCGACTATTGCTTCGGAAAGTGTATACCCTTCACGCTCACTCCCCAGTCCGTCGGATAAAAGCAATTTAATTCCCATGCCGCTTGCGCGAGCTATTTCCTGAAAATCCGGTGGTTCATCAAAAACGGGAGTAAGGTCTATTTTAAAATCTGACCCATGGTAAAAATTGCCAACGGGTGTTTGAATAAATAAATGGCACGTATCGGGAATGCTGTGCGTCATGTGAATATAGCGAACTTTAAAAGCTCCCGCAGAATAGTCGGTATGATATTTTATTTCCTCAACTTTGTCTGACTTCATTTCTCGATCCTCTAGTTTGGCTTTAATTAGAAGTGCTGCCAGTTTGGGCGCATATACCTGCGGAAACGCAAGTTGTGGAATAATAAAAGGGACGGCTCCAATATGGTCGTCATGGCCGTGGGTAATAAAGAGTGCCCGAATAAGCGGTAGTTTATTTTTAAGATACGTAACGTCTGGAATAACAAAATCTACTCCTAAGTTTTCCAGATGACTAAGAAATCCGACACCACAGTCGACTAGAATAATGTCGGTTATTTGATTGCTTTCCCAGTACTCGTACGCATACATATTCTTTGTAACGTTCGAGAGACCGCCGAGTGGAATAATTCGAAGTTTCATTATAGTAGTATAAACTTATTTTTGGTAAGGGTAAAGGTCAAGCAATCAGTAAGTCATACGGTAAGGGCAATGGGCATTCTATTACTTTACCTTACCCTAGCCCAACAACCTACCGACTGCCTAACCCTTACCCACTGCCCCACTCAAGCTTTGTACAACCTTCTCCAGGCTTCCCTCCATAATCTGATCGAGATTATGGAAGCTTTTGCCAATGCGGTGGTCGGTAACGCGACTTTGGGGAAAATTATAAGTTCTAATTTTTTCGGATCGCTCGCCCGTGCCCGCGTTTGCCGAGAATGCACTTTGAATACCTTTTTGTTTGTCTGCCTCTGCCTGCTTTAGACGTCCCTGCAGAAGTGATAAAGCTATTTGTCTGTTTTGCTGTTGATACCTTTCCTGTGAGCAGGTAACGATAACACCGGTAGGTTTATGACGAAGCCGCACCGCGGTAGCTACCTTATTCACATTTTGCCCACCATGCCCTCCACTTCTAAAAAACTGCCACTCGAGGTCAGAGGGGTTTATGGTGACGTCAGATTCCTGGAGTTCGGGAGTAACTAAAACAATAGCAACTGATGTATGAATTCGGCCGTAACGTTCGGTGGTTGGCACGCGCTGTACGCGGTGCGCACCTGTTTCGTGTTTCAGTAAATCAAAACAACTCTCTCCCTTTATGTGCAGAAGCGTTTCCGAAAGCGCAACTGCCTTCCAGTTCTTTTTTGCCGCGTATTTGGTATACATAGTCAGAAGATCGTTCATCCATATTTTCGATTCCTCACCTCCAACGCCGGGATTTAATTCTATAAAGCAAGATTGATTCATTTTTCTATCTGTCATCCCCGCGTGCTTTTGTCATCCCCGCGTGCTTTTGTCATCCCCGCGAAGGCGGGGATCTAAGCATTAGCTAATAAGTCTTTCAGTGATTTTGACGAAGAAGATTTTCGCTCTCGCGGAGAAGATTCTTTCTTTTTAAGTGCATACGCTTTTGCAAATTCCTGCTTTGCCTTGAACTTGTCTACTTGACCTTTCATATTTAACAGTCTTTCTTCACCGGTAAAAAGAGGATGACACTTGAAACATACTTCGACAAAGAGCTGCGCTTTTGCAGAATACACTTTGAACGTATTTCCACACGCACAGTTAACTGCCGCCTCGTAATACTTTGGATGAATATTCAGTTTCATAGAATGTATAGTATACAGCAAATGAAATCAAAATTCAAAAGGCAAAATGAAATACCCATAGACCTAATTTATTATTTTTCGGTA
The DNA here is from genome assembly GCA_964358525.1 of uncultured Gammaproteobacteria bacterium. Taxonomy (GTDB): domain Bacteria; phylum Patescibacteriota; class Microgenomatia; order UBA1406; family UBA1406; genus CAYHPU01. Next base: position 21,943 of record CAYHPU010000007.1, on the reverse strand, counting down.
AACGCAACTTCACCATTGCCTATATCTAAATCGCATTGCATATCAGACATCTTTCCCCTATCGAAATGAAAATATTGACCAGTAATCAAATGTGTATATTTTGCTGTACACTTACCATAATGAGGAGGAGTAGAACCTCCAGATCTACCACTCTCGATATCGCTGACTTTTTCTACCTTAGCTCTATTTGCCATTGCACTCGTAGGGTCAATACGCACATCTTTATCTGGTATAAAATACTCACAAATACCGCAACATTGATCAGCTGACATGCTTCATTTTACCTGTTTCTTATCCTATAGTCAATCCTATTTGCTGATTTCTTACACCCATATGATAATGTCATAGTTAACCACATGAAAATGTCATACCCCTGATTACGGGTAAAAGTATTATTAAAGTTCACCTTTAATAATTACTTTTTACCTAATATGAAAGAGAGAATTATGACAACAGTAGAACGGTTGCGGTTAACGGTTATCGAAGAATTAGTTGACGGAAAAATAAACGGCACAACTGCCGCCACAAGGTTAAATTTATCAGTACGGCAGATTAAAAGATTGAAGGTTAAGTTTAAGAAGAGTGGTCATGATGGATTGATTCATGGCCTACGAGGTAAGTCGGGTTTAAGAAAGATTGATATTAATTTAGAAAATAATATTGTGAGAATAATTAAAGAAAAATATCGTGACTTTGGACCTTTAATGGCTTATGAAAAATTACAAGAAATTCATCAAATTAATATTGGTCATGAAACCATACGCCAAATTATGATGAGACACAATATCTGGAAGAGTCATAAAAGAAAACGGAGTCAATATTTTGCGTGGCGTGAAAGACGATCCTCATATGGTGAACTTGAGCAATTTGACGGCTCCTACCATGATTGGTTTGAGGGAAGAAATCCGACTCTTCCCGAGGCGTGTTTACTTGCCTCAATTGATGATGCCACAGGTAAAATTACAGATGCCAAATTTGACCACAATGAATCAGTTGACGCCGTATTTACCTTTTGGTGGGAATATGTAGAAGTTAATGGCATACCTTCAGAAATATATCTTGATAAATTCTCAACCTACAAAATTAATCATCCAGCGGCTGTAGATAACGTCGAGTTAATGACTCAGTTTAAGCGCGCCATGAAGGAGCTAGGGACAAATCTAATCTCAGCCAATACCGCACAAGCTAAAGGACGGGTGGAGCGATTATTTAAAACTTTACAAGACAGGTTGGTTAAAGAAATGAGATTGGCCAATATTAATACCATAGAAGAGGCAAATATATTTTTGAAAGAAAAATTTATCCCTTGGTTTAACTCACGGTATGCGGTTACTCCTAAATCAAACAATAACAGTCACCGGAAACTTGATACCGCAACAACTTCAAAACTAAAAAGTATATTTGCTAAACATTACATACGAGGAATTAATAATGACTTTACTATCCAATACAAAACTAAATATTACCAACTCAAAGAAATTCAACCCACAACCGTATTTAAGACCGATAAAGTCTTAATTGAGGAAAGGTTGGACAATACCATTAAGATTAAATACAAAAACCATTATTTAAATTTCTTTTTGTTACCGGATAAGCCGTTGAAAGTTAAAAGATCACCGGTGGTATTAACAGAACACAGATCAAACTGGATACCGCCTAAAGATCATCCCTGGAGACAGTTTCATTACGCATAAATTGCAAGTTAAAGGGGTATGACATTTTCATTTGGGTTTGACATCCTATTTGCTGATTCTTGAGGGTTGCACCCTTAAGGGTGCAACCCTCAAAAAGAAAGCGTTGTAACAACCTTATTTGTACTCTCCGAGTGCTACTGTCTTCGTCTGTCGTTGGCCGTCGTGCCAATATTCAAGCGTAATACTCTCCCCTACTTTCTTTCTACGTACTGTTTTTGAAATATCATCTTCTTTAGTTACTTTCTTTCCTTCAATCTTCGTTATAACATCACCTTTGACAAGTCCCACTTCTTCGGCAGAGCTGCCGAGCACAACCTCCAGAACGTAGGCACCCGCAACTAAATCATTCCGAACTGCTGTGTCTGTATCAATCAACTTATATCGAACCCCTAAGAATGCGCGTGAGATTTTACCACCTGACGTTTTGTAATTATCGAGGAGCTCTGCAATAATAGCGCTTGGAATTGCAAAGCCAATATTCTGCCCTTCCTGGGACACCGCTGTATTTATTCCAATTACCTGCGCAACAGAGTTGAGAAGTGGCCCACCGGAATTGCCCGGGTTAATAGCCGCATCTGTTTGAATAACGTTGTCTAGCCGCTCAACCGCTCCTTCGAAAGGAGACCCCGCGGTTATACCGCGACCCAAACCGGAAATTATTCCCTGAGTTACCGTATTTCTGAATTCGCCAAGTGGTGTACCAATGGCTATAACGGTTTGCCCGAGTTTCAGATTGTCCGATTTGCCCAGTTCGAGTGGTTTTAAATTCTTTGCATCTATTTTTACAATGGCGAGATCGTTTAAAGAATCGCGGAATATTTCTTTTGCGTCATACGTTTTATCGTTATTCAAAATAACTTTGTAAGACGCTTCTGTATCTGCCACCACGTGTTTGTTTGTTATAATAACGCCATCTGCTGAAACAATAAATCCACTTCCAATATTCTGTTCCACGTGTTTGCTCCCGCCTGGCACAACCTCGTACCCTCCAAATGGGTTAAATGGATCATACCGATACGTATCTCGAAGCTTCTGGTCTTTTGCAATAACAACGGTGACAACAGAAGGAAGCGCTTTTTCTACCGCTTTCGTAACAATAGACTCTTCCGAAACAACCTCCACCGTTTTTCCTTTTTCAGGTATAAATAATTTTGGCGGGGTTAGGTATCCGGAATTCACTCCGTACGTCAGCAGAACGAGAACGGTTATGGTAAGAAAAATTATTTTTTTCATAAGATTATTATGAAGGCTTATTGAAATAATTTCAAGTTACCCCTCCTTTTTCCTCCCCTATCCGCCAGCTGGCGGAGGGGAGGCCAGGTGGGGTTTGTTTGAAAATTGAAATTTGGAGCGATGAGATTGCCACGCTTCGCTATAACGTCAGATGCTCAGCTCGCAATGACAGGCTTTACCTTGCCAGCTCTTGAATAGCTCGCTTCATCTGTTCGTCTGTTTCGTCAGTCAGCGTATTTCCATTTTCTATTTTATTCTCAACTTCAATTTGCGGCTTAATACCCTTTCCATTTATCCAATCTCCACCAGGCAGAATCCATTTTGCAATAGTTACGTGTAAACCCGCGCCTCCTGAAAGGTCAAGCGCCTCCTGTACCGAACCCTTACCGAAGCTTTTTTTACCGAGAACTTTTGCCCGTTTGTGATCGCGAAGCGCGCCCGTTAGTATTTCGGACGCCGACGCCGACCCTTGGTCTATAAGTACCGAAACAGGAATTTTGGGAAGTAACCCAGTCCTATCTGCCACATAATTTTTGCCCGATTTGTCCGCGTATTCTTGGCGAACTATAAGATCCCCTTGCTTTAAGAACTCCGACGCAAGATAGACTGAACTTTCTAAATATCCTCCCGGATTACTTCGAAGATCGAGAACCATTCCTTTAACTTCTTTTTTATTCCATTTCTCAGCAATGTCGAGTACCGCTTGGTCCCATTCATCATTCGTGTTATCTCCAAATTGAGTAACTTTGAGGAGCGCTACATCATTTATGAAACGGAGTGTTACCGATTTCATTTTTATTTGCTCACGCACAATAATAATATCAAACGGCTCTTTGCCTTCACGCATAAGAGTGAGAGTAACTTTTGTTCCCCGTGTGCCCCGAATTTTATTTACCGCAGTTGACAGCGCCATTCCTTTTGTATTTTCCTTGTTAACTGCAAGAATAAGGTCACCCGACCGTATTCCTGCTTTTTCTGCGGGAGAGTCGGCAAGAGGCGCCACAACGGTTATATTATTGTTCTTCATGCCAAGTTGCGCGCCAATACCTTCGTATTTACCGCCAAGGTCATCTTTCGAAGCCCTATTTTCGTCCGGCGTTAAGAAGAATGTGTAGGGATCTCCAACTGCCGCAACCATTCCCTTTATAGCGCCGTGTAGCATTTTTTTAGCATTCAGTTTATTGCGATCGACGTACTTTTTTTGCATCGTATCCCACACATTCCAGAATAGTGAAAGGTCGAGCGCGGCTTTTTCCTGAATGGAATCTATTACACGTGTTTCATTTTTACGTACCGTGTACTCTCCGTAACGGTACCCCGCGCCAAATAAGAAAAGTCCCAGGGACACTAAAAGAACAACCGCCGTAAAGCGGTTTACTTTTTTATGCTGATTTTGTAGTTCTTGGTCTTGCATATTTTTTGTCATCCCGGGCTCTTCTGTCATCCCCGACCTGACTCGCCTCGCTGCGAAGCGGGTCGGGGATCCATTTCTTTGAACTAGATTCCCGCCGGAGTTTACCCCGTACTCCGTTACGGGGCGGGAATGACAGTAAAACTGTCAATTATAAAAAATTATAGTCTTTCCTCCCTCAATATAAATACACCTCTCCCACTTATGTTTTGCTAGTTCACTCCATTCTTTCTTGTCTTTCAGCTGTACGCACGGGATGTCTCCCGAATAATAGTTAGCCGTTAACGTAATAAGCGCCCTCGGTGAGAGCGCAACTATCTTTGCACTATCCATTGTAGAGGACACTAAACTAATTGCAATCTTATTTTCGCAGCTTGAAAGATCAATCTGCTGAGCGTTTTCTATATAAACTGTCTCCCCGCCAAACGTTTTTGGTAACGCGATGTTGACCTCATACTCTTTTCCTTCTTCTACTTTAAATACATATTCACTTCCCTCTTTTTTTTCAAAAGTTCCACTGAAAGAAAATGGAATATCAAATGATTGCTTTGAAATTATAGTGATCGTTCCTTCTTGGTGGTTTATGGCACGAACTTCACCTTTCACCGGAGAACAAATTGCGTGGGTAGAAAACATACTACCTTTTTCGGCAATTTTTACGCCTTCCTCAATTTGTTGCGCAAGAGAAACTTTCGTGTGGCGAAAAATATCTGCTGGTTTTATGCCAAGTTCCG
>CAYHPU010000007.1:9070-16861 GCA_964358525.1 uncultured Gammaproteobacteria bacterium | reverse complement strand
CGGCAACATTAATGACGGTTTCTGTTTCCTTTTTCTCGCTGAGCGATTCTTTTCCGAGCTCAACTTTTTTCCCGTGCTCAAATGTTTGATTGGGAAGAAGACGGGTGGGGATTTTTATATGAAAGACCATAGGAAGATGATAGCAGGTTTTGTTGAGGGTTGCACCCTTGTTAAAGGGTGCAACCCTAAAGAATTGGGCATAGAAAAAACCCCGTTGTTGTCGAAACAACAACGGGGCCGGGACAAATCAAATTCGCCCCTAATGGGTGATTGTCATGCCACATTTACAGCGGCACCTATCATGGCCCTTTCCTTCTCTCTGACAAACATGAAATTTACCATGATTTTCAGAGCAACCTGACCCCCATTGAAAGCGACACTTGCACCAATTTAAAATACTTTGAAACATCACTTCCTCCATATTTAACGTCCCTGGGATAGGGACAGATTTTTTAGTGGCATACTCAGGACAGCGGCTATCGCCATCCGTTGCCACGTTCAGAAGAGAACTTTGTCATTCCCGATCTAATCGGGAATCCAGTATTGTTCTGGATTCCCCCAAGGGGGCCATGGCCCGCTTTCGCGAGGATGACAGACAGTTTCTCTTCTCAACATGGCAAACCTAGATCCCGAAACAAGTTCGGGATGACAGGTACTAAAAAACCCCGCTTGTGGCGGGGCGTCTTGTTCTTCTTTGTGCTTATTGTTAGCTTTCAGAAGTTATTACACGCCCCACACTCGCAATAAGTGCGAGTTCATAGCGGACGTTAATAATAAACTTCTGTGCAAACATATTTGTATTGTTACATACTTCGTGTGTGTTTGTCAAGAATAAAAATCGGTCTACTTCTCTCTCACCACCAAATATCTATCCAGCGAGAATGTTCCACTCTTCCCTTCAGTCAGCACCGCGTAAAACGGATCGCCAATGCTAAGTTTTGAAAAACCAAATTTGGTAATCTCTTTCGATTTCACAGTATATGCTTGTTGCACCGTACTACTTTCAACATCTGCAGTAATTGTTGTCTTGTCAAAATTAACCAAAGATACCTGGAATTGTTTTGCATCTATGTTCGAAATCTTACCCGCCACAACAACTGTTGGAGGCTCCACATATACTGTATAACTCTTCTCCTCGTCTCCAATAGTACTTATAAATGCGGTTACCACCATGTCTTTAATAACTTTTGTCCCGTCAAATACTACCGTTTCAGACCCATTCACCGAAAAATACTGCGTAATTTCTGGCTCCAACTTTACTTTCGTTTCTTTAGAATTAACAACGACAGTTAATTCTTTATCCGTCGCCTCCTTCACTGTTCCGCTGATGAACTTCTGCGCATTCACCCGCAAGTCCAACACCTGTTTTTCTAACTTCTTCTTTAAAATATCCGCCTCCGTTGTTGCCTTCTTTTCGTCGTCAAGCGCCACAAGCTCCTGTCTCTTAAAATAGAATACCTTGATTAATTTTAGCTGCTGCTTTGTACCATCAATATCTGATACAACTACTTCGTTCATTCCGGGTTTAAGTTTTATCGTGTCTTGGAAGCCGCCTTTTTTCACAGAAAGGACTTTCGTCTCAAGAGGAGAATGAGCAATTAGCACACTTCTGTTGTCTGCCGTGCCTTCTATCACAATAGTCGATGTTCTAACTAGACTATTTGTCAGCGGAAAATTTTTATAGACTGTTTCCGTAAGTTTTGCAGCAACCTTGGTCTTTGATGTAATAACAATAGTGGGAGTTACGGGAAATGAAGTTGCATTATTTTTTGGTTTAATACCACTTACGTACACTGCTCCAATAAGTCCAAGCCCAAGCCCTACGCCAATAGCTACCAGTAGTTCTTTATTCATTTATTTATCGTGTCATCCGTTGAACCATTTGTCATCCCCGACCTGACTTGCCTCGCTGCGAAGCGGGTCGGGGATCCATTACCTTGTTCTGGATTCCCCCAAGGGGGCCATGGCCCGCTTTCGCGAGAATGACAGACCAACTCAGTTATCAGAATGACATAATTAGTATAGCAAAAATTCTACAGAAGTTTTTTGAGTCCAGAAACAATCGGGACACTGGTCGCAGTATAGACTGTCGTAAAGCCCAAACGCTTTGCTTCTTTTTGAATTCGCTCCTGCATGCTTGCTTTGCGAACGTTACCCAGAAGCCCTACTTCGCCAAAAAAAGCAGTATGTTCACGAAACGCCTTGCCCGAGATACTCGAATACACCGCAGCAGCAATACCTAAATCTGCAAGCGTATCGTTTACCCTCAAACCGCCAGCGATATTTACATAAATATCAAACTTATCGACCGGAATATACAAGTATTTTTTGAGTATTGCAAGAATGAGTTCGAGCCTTTTTGTATCTACTCCTTGAGCAACCCGTTTGGGAAATGGTAAAACACTCGAAACGCACAAGCATTCTACGCTCGCAAAAAGTATGCGAACTCCCTGCCGAACGGCAACAGTAGCTTTACCCGGGACATTCTTATTTTCATCCAAAAAGAATTCACTGGGGTTGCTAACTTCCGTTAGACCTTCTTCTTTCATTTGGAAAAAACCAACTTCATCTGTTCCTCCAAAACGATTCTTGAATGATCGGAGAATTCGAATATCTGTCATCTTGTCACCTTCAAAAAAAAGTACACAATCCACCATGTGTTCCAAAAACTTAGGCCCTGCAATATCACCATCCTTAGTAATGTGTCCAACGACGAGCGAGATTACGTGTTGCTCTTTGGTAAATTCAACAATCTTCATTAAGACCGCTTTTTGCTGGGAAACACTTCCGGGAACGCCATCACAATCTTCGGCGTAGAGTCCTTGTAAAGAATCGAAAATGAGGAGCGATATCTTCTCCTTTGAGATAACAGATGATAAGCTGCCCAAAATTCCATCTATATTTTTGTCACTGGAAAAAAGAATTGCTTTTGTATCTACCCCAAGCCGCGCAGCTCGATGTTCAATGTGGCTCCCCTCTTCTTCAGACGAAACATAGACGGTTTTTCCTAACTTACTCCCGATTTTTCCAAGGATAGACAAAAGAAGTGTAGACTTTCCCACTCCCGGCTCGCCAGAAATTAATACTACCGCGTCTTTATGAAATCCGCCACCGAGAACTCTGTCAACTTCGCTGTAGCCACTCTGAATCTTTGCTGTATGTTGGTTGTTGATTGTTGTTTGTTGAAGCGTCACAAAAGTTGAAGGACCTAAGTGTGGTGAAAACGATGCTTTCTTTTGTGGAGCTTCTGTAAACTCTACAACCGTGCTCCACTCTCCGCAACTGGTACACCTGCCCAGCCATTGTCCATACTCTGCCCCGCAGCTTTTACAGACAAACGTTACCTTATTGTTTTTCTTCATTGTTACTAGTATATCACCGTGTGATAAACGGTTATTCTGGCACGGTATGTAGGGGCGAATTTTAATTCGCCCAAACAATATTGTATGGACGATGCATGCATCGTCCCTACATAAGTATTACTTGTAGCAACGATCGAAAGACCGTTGTCAATATGCACGGTTTGTCAACCGTGCCTACACAAAGGAATAGTAAAAAGATGCATTGTATTATTGTAGCGACGGTTGAAAAACCGTCGAAGTATTATGAATACTAAACTGTGTCGAAAAGAGAAAGAAGCCACAGAGCGTCTTCTGTTGGGCATACGCCAGCGAGCAATGACTTAACTGCCACATCGATTTTGAAGCCAGTCATAAGCAGATTTATCTCACGCTTTAAATTCCCCATATAATCTATTACGTGGGTCTCATTCAATATTCCCAAATACTCCATAACTGCCGCAGGGTTTTCAAGCGAAACAAGTATTGCAATACGCAAAGCATCTCGCTGGATTTGATCTTGCCAGCCGGTAATTTTACTTCCTCTTTCCTTTTCGAAGCGGATTTTCTTTTGTGCTGCCTTTTGATACACGTCAAGTAACGACAACTGTAGTGGATTTCCTTTTCTCCTCCAACATATCCGCTCGGCAAGCGTGTGCATGAAACTAGCCACATATTGGTTAATATCCATTCCCTCGCCCTTAGTATTGAGCGTCATACAGGGCATATTCATGTAGGTATAAAAATCACGATTAAAATTAACTCGTGCTTCGCCAGTTTTCTCATCAAAAGTTATTTCGCCAATACAACGTATGTCTTTGTATGTTGCTCCTCTTCCAAAACGATTGTTTGCATCAAATGGCCCTCTGCCATGTGGAATTGCGAAGAGGTCAAATAAAATAAATTGCCCTGTTTTTTTATCCGAGACTGTTAAATACGCATGAGTATAATTATCGTTCCCTCTCAGTTCCCACGACACCTGAATGCCTTCGCTTTCATACTTCATTTGAACAACTCCCTTCTCAGTACTGAAACCTAACACCGATGCAATATCCTGGAGACTCTGGCCCTCGCCCAACATGAGTACAATGTCTATGTCAGGCTTCTTGTCGAGCGCTTTCCGGGTATGTGCGGGCATATCTTTCCCTTCAACACACCGTTTTAAGTTTGAAAAAACCGTATCCATTTCTGGCGCGTGGGGATTGTTTTCCCAATTGAGCGCGGAAGTATCACAAAGTTTAACTCCCATGTTTTTTGCGTTAGCCCCACGGCAAAATAAACGTATTCCCATCACCCTAAGCAATTCAGTAGCCTTTTTTTCAAGCGGCTCGTGTGAAAAATGGGTATGCTCTCGCAAGAGGTGGGTAAATGTTGTGGAAGCAGCCATTTCTCTTGTGTCACCCTCAATCTCTGCCTCTTTGAAAATTACATCACCCGCGCCGGTACTTCGTTCAACTACCATATTACTGCACCTGTAACTGATATCCTCTTTTCTTAAGGGTGATTATGTGGACGCCTCCGAGGTGTAGTGAGTCTATTTTTTTGCGCAGGCGGCTTATAAACTGGTCAAGCGCCCAGTCTGTATATTCTTCTGACTTCCAAATTAAAACAGCGGCAGTGTTTCTGGTTATTGTGTTATCTTTACTATTGAAGAGTGCATTAATAAGTACCCTATCATTTTTTGAAAAGAGTGAAGACATATCTACTTTATTTATGTACAGATGCAAATCTTTGCCTATCTCTATATGTACGTTCGATTGTTTGTTTTTTAAGTAGTCTTCCAGTAGTTTTATTTGTAGGTGATAGGTAGAGCTACTTTTCCGAATTATTTGAGTTATGGTAAGAAATTCAAGCGCTTCTATTTCCTCTCCCGAAAAATGAGTACTTCCTCGCACTATTTTTTGTATAACATCTCGCTCTACTGGTAGAAATTCCTGCCACAGAATTTCAACTTTCTTTTGCACCTCCTGGCTTTTAAGTGCGCTTTCTATAGATCTCGAAATTGCGTACTGACGAACAAGTTCTGAACTTAGTAGCATACGTCCCCCCGTTTCAACCATAATTATTTTTTGAGTGGGTTTTGACAAAGTAGTTCGAGATCTTTTTGAAAGATACAAGTAGAATTGCTTTTGATCGCTTTCGCCAAGGACTGGCTCAACGAAACAGTTTTGGTATAAAGATGAAAAGCTGGAATATTTTTTTCGTGTCCATGAATAGAGAATGTTTTGATGAAAAAAATATAATAAGGAGTACTCAAAGTTTTTCACTGCGAGTGAGTTAAACGAAGTAAGTAACTCATGATAATCGGTAAGAAGTAAGTCGGCATTAATGATAAAAAGCACAAGTCGTTTCGCGGTTGGAACTCTTTTTTTATTCAAATAACCAATTAAATTGCTTTCAAAATCTATAGCAAGGGTTGCTATGTCAAGTACGATAAACTGCACTCCCCCATACTTCTGTACTTTAGAGGCAATTGGGTAATGTGTTAAAAACTGGTCTATTCGGTATGCCTGGGTACGCGGAGAAAAGTTGATAATTGAGGCGGATTCGTGGCGGTTAAGTACCGAACACCACAAACTCCCCATGTGGTTGAATGTTTTTTTTGTGAGGGGAAATGGAATTATAGCCATGTGACAAGTAGTTATTATATCACTCTCCCGTCAGCCTGACAAGTTTCAGTCAGGATTTCGGTCAATTTTATTATATATCCCTGCCCTATAGTATTACAAAGGTCCCTTTGCTATTTAAAAGGGAAAGTTTTGTCGCAGCAGCCGCGACAAAAAGAAATTTAGTTAATCTCTCGGTGTGGAGAGATTGAGGAGAAATTATGACCCAAAAACTTGTAACACTTATAGAGGGAAACATCGATGGGGCGAAGGAGATAGCAAACGCATTATTGCTCCAAGGCCCTCTGAAAGCTCTTTCAGCATATGATGAAGTCCCCTCACAAATATTCCTTCGAAGGAACCCACAGGACTTATATATTGTGGGAAGGCCAAGAGGAAGTGCACCAGTATCTGCTCAGGACTTCATCAGAGCAAATGATCCGGAAGCAAAGATTATTCTGCTCGATGAAGAAATTACTTTTGATGAGCTCTTCGTGAAAATGAAAGAAGAGCTCGGAATAACATGACAAACTGAATAGGCGAGTCACACCGCTCGCCCCTTCTTTCCGTCAGCCTGACAAGTTCAAGTCAGGATTTGTGTCAATTATATGTAGCTCACACGTGATAGATTCAAGGAATGCATACATACAAACAGATTATTATTATTAGTGGGAATATGCGTGCGGTACACAATGTCTTGATTCAGCTTCCTAAAATCACCTCCTCTCTCAAAATTGACCCTGATTTTCTATCTGTAGGTGCATATCCAGCATTCCTTCGTAACTCACCGGATACTAATACTAAATATGACTACGTTTTCTACGTTGGTAAACCGCAAATTAGTACGCAAGAACAAGTACTAGACATATTAGCCGAACAATTGCCGCAGGCAAAGGTAGTACAACTTGAAATCCCTATAGATGAAGAGCAACTGATGGAATTAATAAGAACTGAGTTAGCTCAAGGTAGTAACGTGGAGGGTGGACAAACTAACCCACACGGGGGAAAGGAAAAATAAAATGAATGCTGATAAGCCTACATGGTTGGATAAAGAGGATATAGAACCAAAACCAGAAAGTTGGGTTGTTTGCTTTGTTGCTGAGACGGCAGCACTTGAACAAGAGATTGCCAATGAAATTGGCATTGGTTTTCGTGGAGATACACCCAAAATAATTACATTTACCACAAGAGAGCCCAGTTTAAAATGTACTACATATGTTTTAGTCTTCAGTACTAGGGAGGCTTCAAACAAAAAACTAGATGAAATTCAAGCTACAGACCCTGCCGCTAACCACGTTACATTTACCGGGACTTACACATTAGATCACCTATTCGAAAGTTTAGGTATTAGAAATTATTAATAAATTACTATGACAGCTGATAATCCTAAATTAAGAATATATGAAGGCGAACCTAATGGCGGCGAGCCGAAAATTGCAGTTATTGCCGCTCACCAGATCGATAGAACTTTATATTTCAATAATATATAGAAATTATAATGACTTACATTCAACTATCTTTCAATTATCACAGAAACATACTATTGCAACCCACACGCATCCTGAATTTATTTACACAAAAGCAAATTATTTAACCGGCTATCCCGACCCAGATGGAATTAAAATAGAATACGTTTTTTTTATTGGTGAACCAATGTCCGGAACTCAGGAGTCGACTGCTAGTTTAATTAAATCCGTAGTGCCACAATCTGAGATTGTTGTGCTTGACATTCAATTTAGTGAGGAAGGACTTCTTTCAGTAATGGAAGAGAAGTTGGGAGTACGCGGTAGCGAAGAAGGTCAATATAAAAGAAGATTGCAATAACTTGCGCCACTCGCCCTTTCTTT
>CAYHPU010000007.1:4896-8970 GCA_964358525.1 uncultured Gammaproteobacteria bacterium | reverse complement strand
ACATATTTTCTATCAAGCTGTCCAAAGACAAAGAGTCTTGAAATATGCAGTTCGTCAAAGGTAGTCAGCGCATAATCTCCCTGCACCATTACAATTTGGATTGCATATTTCTGAATTTCCTTAAGTCGATTACCTACTAATTTCTCACCACTCCGGATAAATACATAAATGTTGTGTGCACTTTCTGCATCCATATCCTCGCTTTCCACAGGAATTCCACCGGTAACTCCGGCAAGAGGCGAGTAATTAATAGTATTAACAATCCGTCGGAGAGTGCGTGCAACCTCTTCTGTTAGGTTACTTCCTATTCCTTCATTGGTGTCATCTCCAAAGAACAGCACGTGATTGCTTCTATCAATTAATACTCGCATGTCAATATTTCTAGTCAAAAAGTGTACTGGTACTATTAGTTCTTTATCGAATTCTGAAGCACTTTTTCCTGTCCGTTGGTCGTTACTGTTTGATAAGGATTCCTGTATATCAAGTACTACAAACTTATGAGAATAATCATGTATTATTGCAACAAAACAATGAGATCCTTTTACTTCAACAAGGTACGTAAAATTACTTCTACTCATATTCTCTATTGTTTCTGGAAAGCTTCCCCAATCGCCTGGCCTATTTAACTTCACTACCATATCTAAATCCTGAGAACGACGGACATTATGAAAAAGATCATGATTCTTTTCTATTGGCAACCGATCAAAGGCGGATGTTAATACCATCCACCGAGCATACATATCTCTCCCAAAGTTACTGAACAAGTACCCATTCTTTGCAGAACTGCCGCGTAAATACCCCATTTTTCCAATCCATTCAATGACGACGGCTTGTGAAAGTGCAAGAGTTTTAAATATATGTTGGATTTCTGCACTGAAGGACTGATCTGTTTCAAGGGTTCGTTCAAGGTAAGTACAAAGATCCAAACTTTGACGCGCTAATTCGGGGTGTCGACGGGTATGGTTTACTGTTAGCGCATTATAATTAAGTCTTGCCAATGCACTAGATAATTTTACGCCATTATACGGCATTTCAAGACCTGTGAGAGTGGTCGCCTTTTTCGGATTACGAGGATCTGTGTCAAATATAATTCTTTTCGCCGTTAGCCATTGTTCACTTGACATACATATACCCCTTTCCTCGAACTGATTTAATGAGATTTCTATGTACTCCAAGGCTTTTGAATTTCAATCGTATTCTTCGAATTGCTTGGTCGAGCGCCCAGTCGGTAAATTCACCCGAATTCCAAAACAAATTTCCCACTTCGTCTCGCAAAACAACTTCACTGGCATGCTTTGACAAATAGGTAAGAATCCGAAATTCTCTGACAGTAAATAAAGAGGTTACATTTACCCCATTCACCTCAAGTCCGTTATTTATTTCCACTTTCTTTTGCTCTACGTTACAAAGATCACGAATGAAGTCTGTAAGTACTTTTCCTCGGATTGATAACTTGTTCCGCCTACTTGATACACAATTTATTTTTTGCAAATATAGAATAGCTTCTTGCTCTTGAAGATTGAATGTCTTTATTCCCGAAACAATTTTTTTGAGAGCTTCCTGTTCAACTCCTAGGAATTCCGACCAAATAATGCCAACCTTTCGTTTCAAGTCGGGAGAGATTACCAATGCTCTTTCTTTTGAGTAGGTTCTTACCAGCTCTGAAGCAAGCCACAGTCTTCCTCCACTGAGAGTAACTATCTCTTTGCGGAGCGGTAATGGAACCCCGCATTGCAATTTTGCCTCCGAATAATCTATAAAAGCATATATGTCAGATTCTTCATATATCCTTTCGAAATAAATATTCTGAAACAAGGATCCAAATTGAGAAATGGTTTTTACGTTCCACGAATATGTAAAATTGTTGGTGAAAAAATAGAAAAGACTGTTACGGAAGCTGTCGAATGCATACTCGTTCAAAACGTCTAATAGTTCCTTGTGAATATCGAGCAATCCGTCTGCATGCAAAATAAAGAAAACTTTCCTTTTCTTCTTTTTGTCATTTTTGCTAACTAGATACTCTCGAAAGCTTGCTGCTGTTTCAAATACCTGTGACTCAACGTTGATAATTATGAATTGAATATCCTTATAGATAAACTCATTCTCTTCAAGAAACTGCACAACACGATAATTTTGCGTACGTGACGAAAAATTTATCAGAGAACAGGATTCGTGGTTATCTATTACCGTACTCCACCGTTCACACATGGCGTTGAAAGATTTGCGTGTGATAGGAAATATAGATTGCTGCATCAGACCAATTATATCACAGTGGAGTTATAACTGACGCCTGGGTGTCAGTTTTCTTGTCACGCACACCGCGCGCCGTGGGTGTATAGTGCCTTTCATGAACATACTTGTCTATATTCTGCACCACTCACTGTATGAGAGTGAAATGGTTGCGCACGATATTGAGCGGTTAATTCCTAACATCACCGTTTCCTGCTACCACGGCATTCATGAGGTTGAGGCGGTACTCAGTGACCGATCGTTGATCTGGGTTGTATGGGAACCGAAAGATGAGGCGCAACGTACCTGTGTTCGGAGGTTAAAAAGTAAATATCCTCACTCTTCTGTTTTCACTATGAAGTCCGCCGGTAAAGAACTTGTCCTCATTAACAATATAAATAGAACCGTGCACTTGCTCTTAACACGTGAATAATTGTATTCTGTAGGGACGGTCGAAAGACCGTCCAAACAATAAACTCGGCTTTCCTAACTACTAACTAGTAACTACTAGCTATTATTGTTACGCTTCGTAGCTGACATACGGGAGAAGCATTAAGGTGCGCGCGCGCTTTATTTCGGTTGCGAGTACCCGTTGGTGTTTGGCACATAGGCCTGAGCGGTCACGCGATACAATTTTTCCGCGGATTGACAGATACTTTCGCAAGCTCTCTGCTTCTTTAAAAGACGGAAGCGTTTTTTTATTACAATACACACAATCCTTCTTGTTCGGCATACGGACTATTTTCTTTTGGAACTTCTTTTTATTTTTTGTAAACATAGGTTTTAAAATGGAATATCTTTATCATTAACATCTTCGTTGGGCATTTCTGAATGCGCCTCTTCGTGATGCGCTGGTACGGGCGGTGTTGATGATACTGCCCCTGCAACCGGTGTTGACGAAGCACTTGCGCTTCTTACTCCCCCACCCAAGACAATCATATTATCCATAACAATTTCAGTAATACTTTTTTGCGTACCGTCTTTCCCGTCAAATGTTCTGTATACAAGTCGTCCTTCTACAAATACTTTCGAACCTTTGGTAAGAAGCTGTTTGCAGAGTTCGGCGAGTTTACTCCACGCAACAATACGGTGGTATTGTGCTTCTTCTTTTTTTTCCCCTTGCGCAGTTACCCAGTCGCGGTTTGTTGCCAAGCCAAATTGTGCAACAGCAGTTCCTTGCGGGGTATAACGGAGTTCGGGATCGCGGGTCAGGTTTCCGATTAACGTAACTTTATTGAGGGATCGAGCTGCCATAGTACTAGTTAACTTGTAATAACGAGTATCGTAGCAATTTTGTTTCGAAGTTAAGAAGACGATGAATTTCTTTCATGGCTTTGAGAGGGACGATAAATGTCCAGTCCAGATAGATGCCGGTTGTTTCGTGTTGTACGGGGTACGCCAATTTTTTCATTCCCCATTCGGTTTGTGTTTTAAGCACGGCACCATTATCGGTAAAGATTTTCTTTACTTTCTGGGAAAGTGCGTCTTGCGACTCTTTTTCCAAGCTTCCTGGTAACACAAACACTAGTTCGTACGTCATAGATTTTATTGAGTATAACATTACCCTAAATACTTTGCAAGGATTTACCAATTTCACGAACGTCTCGATCAAAATATACAAATGCTTCTTCCTGAAATTGCCCAAAATGCTTTGAGAGATTCTCATGGATAAACCCAACCATAGAAAAAAGATTAGCCTTTTCTTCAGCTGTTCCATCCTGATATAAATCGGCCAAGTGTCTTAAAGGAATAAAGACTCTATCGCGAACATTTTGAATATCAGTAGTCACTTTCTCAGCAGGAAATTCGTTTCCATTAAACCACCAGATATACTTATTTGCTAAA
>CAYHPU010000007.1:1203-4886 GCA_964358525.1 uncultured Gammaproteobacteria bacterium | reverse complement strand
CATAAGTGCTCCATCGTACGTATCAATAAAACGTGCATACGCCGCCTCACGCGAGTGATTTGCGGAATTTTCCCAATTCTCAAAAGCCACAAAGAGGCTGATATATTCTTTGGGGAGATTATATTCAACTACCAGTTTTTTCATTTCTTCTAACTCGTTCGGCTTTCTTTTTCCTTGTTGAGCATCAAATAAAGATGTATCTCCGTTGAAAAACTCCGGATAGTCATGGATCAGTATCATTTGAGTAGTTACGCGATTATCCATGCCTGTCAAATTGAATCGACGTCTCAAACGTCCAGCTCGTTTGAGTGAAGATTTTGTATGATCTAATACAGATTCCCTAATTCCCTTCTCCACCATCGGATAAAGCAATTCACCATTGGCATTCTTTCCTTGCCAGCGCGGGTGATTTGCTAAACCTCTCAAAACGGCCTTGTTACCACTTGTGTTTTCTGAACTCATGGTTTGCTATTTTACCATTCTCTTCTCAAAATCGTCAGGAAAAAACCAGAGTTGAGTATTAGTGATTCGCTCGGTGGTACGATTTTTCCGCATAATAAAAAGTTGAAATTTCATAAAAAGAGATTCAATAAAGCCGATTTTGTCATCCTCGGGTTGAACGAAGTGAAATCCCGGGGATCCAGGAATGGATTCCCGCATTCGCGAGAATGACAAGGAGCGCGGGAATGGCAGGTCACGCGCATTCGGAAACAATTTAATTACCCAATTGTTCGCGGAAAAAAAATTTTCATATGTCCCATTCTTATTCACCACCGGCACCAACTGTAGTACCTCGTGCCCTACATATTCTGTTTGCTTATCTTGTGGAATGGCGAGGTCAGATTCGTCAAAAAATAAATTAAAACATAATTTGTCTTTGTACTTCGTGTCCTTTGGGTAACGCCTAGCACCAAGGAGTGACGAAATGAGGAGAATGAAAAATCGTGTCGTCCACAACCACCCTGCCCTGGAGATGATGAAGACATCTACATCATCATCCTCCTTCGCGTTTCCCGCGGCAACGCTTCCCGAAACACCAATAAATTGAATCAACGGAATAAGTCCAAGAAATCTCAGAAAGCGATGTTTTGATTCGAGTTTTCTTTGGCTGATTATTGAGCGCATCTCTGATAGCTCGATTAGATGAATATCAGATTTATACGCAACGCGGGAATTGGTAATAATCAACTCTTTATCCCTCTCGATACGTTGCACAATCTCACTCTTATCCATCTTCTCCTTCTGAAAAAGATGATATTGGTCGAGAGTTGGTGCGTATTTGAAGAAACGGAAATATTCTAGAGTAGCATTCATGTGTCTTTGAACCCCACCTTAATCCTCCCCTCCGCCAGCTGGCGGATAGGGGAGGCGAGGAGGGGTTTGGTTTGTTTAATTTATGAGGATTTTTCTCGGCCTAATAACCACCTCTTTCCCTCCGTCTTCTACTTCATACCCAAATGATTCAATTTGATCTCGCACTTTGTCCGCTTCCTCAAACTTTTTTCCTTTACGTAACTTCTTTCTTATTTCTCCAAGTCGGGTAACGTCTGACGGAATTGTAATATCTAAGATCTTCTCCATTCGAAGCCCGAGCACATTATCAAATTCTAAAGCAAGAGACAATTTCGCCTCCGCAGATTCTTGCGAATTCAGGAGATCCCATAAAACTGCAAGCGCCGCGGGAATATTAAAATCATCCTCCAGTGCCTGTCTAAATCTTATTTTCCACTCGCTGTCATCACGAGTCTTCTGAGTTGTCATCCCGGGCTTGACCCGGGATCCATTACTTTGAACTAGATTCCCGCTGGAGTTTACCCCGTACTCCGTTACGGGGCGGGAATGACACAAATAATTCACTGCAAATACTATTTGATACAAATTCTCCAGTGCATTCTGCGACGCAGAAAGCGCTTCCCACGTGAAATTTTGCTTTGAACGGTAATGTGCTTGCAAATAAAAATAACGAAGTACGAGTGGATCAAAACCCTTGTCCGTGATATCTTGTACGCAATAACTTGTTCCCGAGCTCTTTGCCATTTTTGAATCATCTACGATGAGATGTTCATTGTGCACCCAATAATTAACAAATTTCACTCCATTTGCCGCTTCGCTTTGCGCAATTTCGTTTGTATGGTGAACGGGAATGTGCTCCACCCCACCCATATGAAGATCAAGTGTAGGGCCAAGTAGAGCTTTGCTCATTGCGGAACACTCAATGTGCCACCCAGGGAACCCTTCTCCCCACGGACTTTGCCATGTTTGAAGTGCGTTTGTATGTGCTCCTTTTTTAAAAAACCACAGGGCAAAATCGGCAGTGTTCTTTTTTTCACTATCAATAACATCCCCTTTACCTGCACCAGACAGTTCCTCGTCTAGCTTCTGATGAGACAATTTTGTATAGTCCTTAAATTTCGAAACATCAAAATAAATAGCGAGTTCCGTTTTGTACGCAAAATCTTTTTTCAGAAGAACACCGATCATCCGTTGCATTTCCTGAATATATTCCGTCGCTCGCGGCGAAAATGAAGGACGAATTGTATTTAATTGATCAATATCTTTTTCATAAATACCAATGTATTTATCTGCAATTTCTTTTGGAGAAAGACCCTCACGCTTCACTCCTTTTTCCATTTTGTCCTCTCCACTATCCGCGTCCGACGTTAAATGTCCCACATCGGTGTAGTTGCGAACATGACTTACAACATAGCCAAGATAGCGCAGCGTACGGACAATAAAATCGGCGCATGCAACGGCACGAAGGTTCCCAATATGCTGTGTCCAATATACCGTTGGCCCGCAGTGATAAAACAAAACTGTACCTGGTGTAATGGGTGTAAATTCCTCCTTTTTTCTTGTTAGGGTATTATGAATTTGCATACTGTGATTATATCGAAAATTCTATCTTACCCCACCCCAGTCAGTAGACTGGCCTCCCCTATTAGGGGAGGTAAGGAGGGGTTTATTTTCCTTTCGCTCCTTTAAACTCCGTTCTGTTTAATTCCATCGGGCTCGGCTGGTGCTTTTTCTTTCCAATAAGCGCAGTCCCCCTGCCTGTTTTTCCCTGTGGTGAAGCAACACCTATCTGTTGCTGCTTTGCCGCTTGTTCTTCTTGTCTTTTCTTCTCCTTTTGCTTTTCTTCCCATAATTTATCATAAATTGGTTTATTTTCCTCCTGTTTTTTCTGGGCTTCTGCCCGCCCGTGTTCAGATGTTTGAGAAGCTTGTGTAAAGCGACTATTAAGCATGCTCGCAATTTTAGACCGCGCCGCTTCTTCGCTTTTTTTGTCGTGCTCACCAAATGTTTTCTCTGCATCCAGTTTTGAATGCCCTCCTTCTTTTTCGGACATTGGCGGTTTGTCTTTCTTGCTCGGATCTTTGAGCCATTCGTCTTCCCACTTCTTTTCCTGGTCCGATTTTGGCTTTTCAGATTGTGCGTTGCCAGAAAGTTGGGATTCAAAATCTCTGCCAATTTCTTTGGACTGCTCAAAACCATCTCTGACGATAGCCTTTGCAATACTCTTTACCTGGCCCTTAAAGGACCAGTCATTGGCGGGTTTTTTAAGAATAACCACAAAAGAAATTGTTGAATTGTTATATTGTTAAACTGTTATATTGTTGCAACAATTTAGCAATTTAGCAATTTAGCAATTTAGCAATTTAGCAATTTAGCAATTTAGCAATTTA
>CAYHPU010000007.1:0-1103 GCA_964358525.1 uncultured Gammaproteobacteria bacterium | reverse complement strand
GCAATAAACATTATAGTATCCCTAGTTCCACTTTTGCTCCATCGGTCATCATTTCCATACTCCACGGAGGGTCGAAAGTAAGTTCCACGCTCACCTTTTTAACCCACGGCAATTCCTTAACTTTTTGTTCAACTGTCTTTTCGATAACGCCAAAGAGCGGACAACCAATGGTAGTCAACGTCATAGTAACAACAACTGTGCCTTTCTTCGTATCTGTTTTGACTCCATAGATAAGTCCGAGATCCGTAATTGAAACGTTGAGTTCCGGGTCGGGTATCTCCGCCAATTTCTCGTAAACTGCTTTTTGCTCTTTTGTCTGTTTCATGATTGTATTTTACACAATTGACCTAACCCATGCCCTACCAATTGCCTCACCCTTACCCTCGCCCATACGTTATAATAGAGGCATGTTAACAGACTCAATACGCGTTACGGTAATAGGCGGCCATGGGGGAAGCGGAAAAATTTCGTTTCGTCGTGAGAAATTTATTCCAAAAGGCGGGCCAGACGGTGGGAACGGCGGCTGGGGCGGTAAAATATTTATTGAAGGTATTTCTGACATTCGTTTTTTACGCAAGTACAAAGAACAGCCGCTCGTACAGGGCAAAGCAGGCACCGGCGGCGCAGACAATAAAAAAAGCGGCAGTAATGGTGAAGATTTAACTATAAAAGTTCCCTTTGGAACGCGAATTACTGACCTTGATACGCACGAGTGGTTCGAGGTATTGAACGAAGGCGAAAAATATCTTATTTCAAAAGGTGGACGTGGTGGACGGGGAAATTGGGAATTTCGCTCTGCAACAAACCAGACACCCATGCAGTTTGAACCGGGAAAACCAGGTGAGCGGAAAAATATGCTTTTTGAATTGTTACTGATAGCAGGTGTAGGCCTAATTGGATACCCAAACGTTGGAAAATCTAGTTTGTTGAATGCACTTACCAAAGCCAGCGCACAAGTTGCAAATTACAATTTTACGACACTCGAACCAAACCTTGGAACACTCGGAAAGCTAGTGATAGCTGACCTTCCCGGCCTTATTGAAGGCGCGCACGAAGACAAGGGACTCGGTATTCAATTTCTTCGCCATATTGAACGTACAAAA
>CAYHPU010000006.1:0-27430 GCA_964358525.1 uncultured Gammaproteobacteria bacterium | reverse complement strand
TGGTGCGACTATAAATACACGCTTACCATTCCTAAATTTTTTTGAAAGTAATTGTGCAAACGAAGAGGTAATTTCAGCCAAAAAAACCATTCCAATAATAGGGAGAAGAAATGATTTTCCCAAAAGTAATCCAATAACTGCGAATGTTGCACCAAATGAAAGCGCTCCCGTATCACCCAATATTATTCGCGCAGGATATACATTGAAATATAAAAAGGTAATAAGGCACCCTATCCATATCGCAAGAAAAATTGAAAGTGGAGTATCGAGAGACGCGGATGAAATAACCCAGAATATAAGAAGGTTAATAAGCAGAACTCCGCCAGCAAGTCCGTCTAGTCCGTCGGTTATGTTGTACGCATTTGCGAAAGCAACAATAACGAACGCTGCAAAAAATATATAGAGAAAACCTATATGGATGGTTCCCAAAAAAGGAACATTGATAAAAGTAATACCAAGCCAGTGGTACAACCAGTAACCGATGATAAGGGCAAGAACAACTTGGATAATTAATTTATGGCGCATACGGAGACCAAAGAAATCGTTACTCACCACATTAAAAATTTTCTTCCAATCGTCGTACAATCCAAGTACTGCAAATGTAATAAGGCTAAAGAAAATAATTATCGCTTCTTTCCGTGAATCAGCAAAACTAGAAATAATCGGAACATTAAAGAAATAGAAAATAATTAAAAACAAAAAATACAATGCGAGAGTTACCAGTACAACGAGCAAGCCTCCTCCCACAGGAACCCCCGCTTTTTTTTTATGAAAAAAATCAAAAATTGGAGTTAGTTTGTTAAATGGATCTTTTGTTTTTTGATCTTGGCGTTGAAAGCGTATCTTATACAGAAAATCAATAAAAGGAATCATTAAAAAAGAAGTTACCATAAAGGAGAAGAGCAAAATACCTAAATAGAGGCTAATCATAACTTGCTCCCGAAAATTATAAGACCGATAACAAGGGCGCCAATTGCATACACAAGTACTGCGGCGGCAGAAACATCCTTCGCCCGTTTAATAAATGGATTGAATTCGGTAGAAATCGCATTCATTGCTTGTTCTAGACTTGTATTAACTAACTCGAGCACGAGCATGGTAACACTGACTACCACAACAATAAGCCACTCGGTGTAGTTTATCTTCAAGAAAAATCCAAGAAGAATGACCAGAACCAAAGCAACAAGGTGGACACGCATATTAATTTGAGAGCCTGCCGCCCACATAAAACCATTACGTGCGTGCCTAAAACCAGCCAGTAAGCCTCTTTCTTGGTGCATAGATATAATTATTGTAACACGTGTGTTAGTAAGCAGGAAGCCAATTTTTCTTCGTCGTGACGGACTAATCCCCGTGAAGCACCATCATATTTTTCTTTTGCATATATGTGGGTGCTCAATAGATCTTCGCGAACAAGTGTGTACGACGAGTTCGGCTGTAAATCATCGGTCAGTTCTTCTTCCCCGTGCTCCGCATAATACTTTTTAAGTCCGAAGGGAATTTTTTTATTGTTGCAAATAATGAAGTCGAATGGTTTCCTTCCCAAATAGTTACAAAACATAGCGACATAATCCCGTGTAGTAAAACTATCTGCTTGTCCAGTGGAGTTCATAAGATTCATAATGAGCACTTTTTTTGCAGAACTTTTTTTATAAGCAGTTACAATGCCGGGGAAAATAAAGTTAGATAAAAGACTGGTAAACAAGTCTCCCGGACCGACGATGATAACATCGGCTTCGGTAATTGTTGAAACAGCAACTTGATTTACTGGTACTTTCTTCTCGAGAAAGAGCCTTTTGATTGGGGAGTGCTTTTCGCGCTTATCAATATATGCTTCATGCTTTATGAATTGACCATTTTCAAGTTCTGCAACGATGTGTGTTTTATGTAAAGTTATTGGTATTACATTTCCCTTTGTTTTCAATAATTGTTGAGCCAGATTTAATGTTTGAGTAAAATCTCCCGTTACTTTCTCCAGCGCAGTTAAAAACAGATTGCCAAAGTTATGGCCCTCAAAATCTCCATCGGCAAAGCGATATAAAAATAGTTTTCTCCACTCCTGAGAGCATTCTGAAAGTGCGACAAGTGCTTGACGAACATCTCCTGGGGGGAGAACACCATACTGATCGCGTAATTTGCCTGTACTGCCGCCACTATCCATCATGGTAATGATGGCAGAAAGAGTAAATGGATATTTTTTAAGACCAGAGAGCACGGTGAAAGTGCCCGTGCCTCCCCCTATTACTACTATTTTTTTGGTTTGGGTCATCGAGGTAATTATACAGCAATGTAATAATCCTTTGCATTTTGGCGTCCCGTTTTGTACAATTTTAGACTATGCATTCATACGCAGTAATAGTAACAGGTGGAAAACAATATATCGCAGAGGTTGGAAAAGACTTAACGGTAGACTATATAGCAGGAGAATTAAAACAAAAGGTTTCTTTTGACCACGTGCTATTACATGTTCAAGATGATGATAAACTAACCATTGGAATGCCCCATGTTCCTAAAGCAGTTGTCGAGGCCGAGATAATTGAGCAAGGAAGAGGCGAAAAAATACGGGTCGCACGCTTTAAAGCAAAATCTAGGTACCGAAAAATTACTGGTTTTAAACCCTTTTTGACAAAGGTTCACGTAACTGCTATTACTATTTAACTATGGCACATACAAAGGCTAAAGGCGCCGCGCGTATTAATCGAGACTCAGTATCGAAGCGCTTAGGTATTAAAAAATTTGGTGGGGAATCGGTGATTGTGGGAAACATTATCGTAAGGCAAAAAGGTGCAAAAGTTCGTCCAGGAGAGGGTGTTGGAAGAGGAAAGGACTTTACTCTTTTTTCGCTACGCGAAGGAGCCGTTACATTTTATAAAAAAGAAGGAAAACAGTACGTTCGTGTTGGATAAACTACTTGCTTGTATTACCGACAGTGTGACAAACCCATTGACTCGGGTTCGCGCAATGGAAGAAATCCTTTCTAAAGAATTACTTACCAAAACGTCTCTTTCTAAGGCAATACAGAAAAGTCCCAGTTATGTTTCGAATTATTTGCGGTTGTTAATATTACCAGAGGTAATAAAAGATGCACTCCTCTCTAATATGATTACCGAAGGACATGCGCGTGCACTTTCGTTTCTGAATGATCGTGAAGAAATGATGCAGGTCTTTCAAGAAATTGTTCGCTATTCATTTTCCGTTCGTCGAACCGAAGATGAGGTAAATAAATTGAGGAAAGAAAAGCGGAACTATGGCAAAGTTCAACAAGAACTTAAAGATTACGCAATACGTATCGAAAAAGCAATACAAGTTCAAACGTCAATCGTACGGAAAGCGCGGAACGTAACCCTCGCCCTCTCGTTCCCTCTTGGTATAACGGCACACCAAAAAATTAAGGGCCTAACTGAGATTATTGAAGACGCCTTAAAAAACTCATAAAGAGTAGGAAGGTTTTTCAATAACTCCGAATCGGTCGAGCGGAAAATACCGAAAGATAACATGTCCCACCACGTGTGAGACAGGAACAAACCCAAATTCCCTCGAATCAGAAGAACCAGGACGGTTGTCTCCCATAACAAAAAAATTGTCCGGCGGTATTGTAACCTTCATATCCTCTTGTAAAAAACCGCCGGGAAAAATAGGAGTAAGAACTTGTAGATAAGCACTTTCATTTAACGGTTTTTCGTTTAAATAGACGCGACCATCTTTTACTCGGATGAGGTCTCCTGGTAATCCTATTATACGTTTAATATATTCAATGTCAGGGTTTTTAGGAGACTGCAAAATAATAACTTCACCTCGCTCGGGTGACTTAAATTTATAGGTTATTTTGTCAGTCAATATATATTCTTTATCTTTATATGTTGGGTACATTGAATTTCCTTTTACTTGGTGCGGTTGAATTATATAAAGATAAAGCACCACAAAAAAAGCACCTCCGAGCGCAATGCTTTGCAAGAAATCAAATACCAAGTCCAGCATCCTGACAAATATATTTTTTCCTTTTTCCTCTGGATCTGCAGGACGGTCTTGATCTGGTTTTACCCACACGTCTGTTATAACTTTCTTTTCCGTATCCATGGTTTTTATGGTATCCTTTTTCGGATAATTATGCAATTAATCATTGTTGAGTCACCAACAAAAGCGCGAACATTCTCGCGATTTTTGAATAAAGACGAATTCGTTATTTCTTCAAGTATGGGCCATGTACGTGATTTGCCAAAAAGTAAACTGGGGATCGATGTAGACACTAATTTTGAGCCGCATTATATCATCCTCATGAATAAGCGTAAAACGGTGCAAGAGCTGGTGATTCTTGCAAAAAAATCAACGGGTATTATCTTGGCAACAGACCCCGATCGAGAAGGAGAAGCAATTGCTGTCCATTTAAATATCGTTATTTCAGAAAAACTTAAAAAAAATGTACCCATAAAACGTATTGTTTTTCATGAAATTACAAAGGAAGCACTTATGGATGCGCTTAAAAACTCGCGTGAACTGGATATTCGCCTTTTTAATGCGCAGCAAGCGCGTCGTTTACTAGACCGAATTGTGGGGTATAAAATTTCACCCTACCTATGGCAGAAGTTTTCCAAGAATTGGCTATCTGCTGGCCGTGTCCAAACAGTTGCCCTGCGGCTATTAGTTGAACGCCAAAAGGAGAGAGTTAATTTTTCAATCCGTCCCTACTTTGTTTTTAAAGGTTTTTTTTCAAAGGAAGAGCATGTCATCGAAGCAAAACTGCTGAATCTATGTGGAGAACCATTATATATTTCAAACAAAATTACTCTATTTGATGGTATCTATCAATTTCAAGAAACGAAGATAATTGATGCGATTATTGCTGAGAGAGAAAGGAAACGCTTGACCAGCGAACAATACACGGTGTCAAATGTTGTCGAGTCAAAAATTACAAAAAGTCCTCCGCCCCCGTTTACAACTTCACTGTTACAACAGCATTCTTCAAACTATTTTGGGTATAGCGCGAAACGGACAATGCAAATTGCACAAGCGCTCTACGAGGAGGGTCTTATTTCTTATCATCGCACTGACTCATTTACTCTTTCTGAGAAATTTGTTACGGTGAGTCGGGAATTTATCTCGAAAACGTTTGGAACTGAATTTGTGAGTACAGATGTTCGACGGTATAAAACGAAATCTAAAATGGCACAAGAAGCACATGAGGCTATCCGCCCTACTCGGGTAGAAAATACGCCGCACAGTGATTCTATTGTTGCGCTTCCGAAAGACCAGCAGAAGCTATACATAGCTATTTATAACCGTGCTTTGGCAACACAGATGAAGGAAGCCTCTGTCCTAAAACAAAAAATAGAGATTGTCTCGGCTAGCAAAGACATGTTTATTGCTGAGAGTGAGAAAATACTTTTTCCTGGGTACTTAATCTTAGACAAAGAGACAAAAGAGACAGAATTTATGGGGGTGTGGCACGTAGGTGAAGTGGTGCCGACAAAGGAAATACGTGCAGAGGAACGTAGTACCCAACCTCCTCCCCAGTATTCTGAGGCAAGTCTTATAAAAGCACTCGAAGAAAAGGGGATTGGTAGGCCTTCAACCTATGCGCCAATTCTGTCCCTATTACAAGAACGACAGTATGTGCAAAAGGAAGTGAAAAATTTGGTACCCACAGATTTGGGATCACGTGTTTGTGAACTTCTAATCTCTAAATTTTCGTCTTTATTTGATCTCAATTTTACTGCGCATATGGAAGATGAGC
This sequence comes from uncultured Gammaproteobacteria bacterium, assembly GCA_964358525.1. Lineage (GTDB taxonomy): Bacteria > Patescibacteriota > Microgenomatia > UBA1406 > UBA1406 > CAYHPU01. The sequence continues at coordinate 21,699 of CAYHPU010000006.1, read as the reverse complement.
TAGATGGTATAGCTCTTGGCGTTAAAGACTGGCGAGTTGTTCTAAAAGACTTTTATGGTCCGTTGGAAAAACAACTGGCGAATGCCTACGAGGATAGCGAAAAAATTAAACTGGAGGAAAAGACTGGTGAACTCTGCCCTCAATGTAATAGCGATGTAGTTATTAAAATGTCACGATTTGGCAAATTTTTTGCGTGCTCAAATTATCCTACATGTAAATATACCAAAAGTTTTTTGCAAAAAACGGGAGTAGTATGCCCAAAATGTGGTAAAGGAGAAGTCGTTATTCGGTTCTCAAAAATGAAAAAGCGCTTTTATGCGTGTGATCAATATCCCGCATGTAGTTTTACTTCGCGGTGGTTAATTAAAGCGCAAACCCCACAAAAAGAAGTGTAACACTTATCAGAAGCAATCCGATAGAAACAAAACTGAGACCAGCCTGGGGTATTTGTGTAGCTGGAGTTACGCCACTGGTAATGCGGGGCATAGACGTCACTGTTGGTGACGGATACACAATAGGATTATATTGGCCATATTGACTAAGCAAAACTGCGGTTGGCGAAAGGGAACCGCTTGCTGTTCTTGAGATAGACGCGGTTGGTACAATTGTTGGTGAAATAATACCTCCCACCGTTTTTGATGCCGCAGACGTAACTATTGCAGTTGGCGAGATAGTGTTTAGAGATTTCGTTGGGCTTATTTTGAGAGCAGCGGTTGGGGTTGGGGCTTGAGCAAGTAACTTTGTTGTAGGAGATACAGAGGAAACGAGTACTGCTGTCGGCGACAATGCAGTTGTTAGTAAAGAGGTACCATTTGCTGGACTAGCCGTTAAAGTACTACTTCCTTGTGGCGGAATAGTAGCTGTAGGTAGAAATAGTGTAGGAAACGTGGTAGGTTGAACATTTGCTCGAGGCACAAATGATAGTTTTTTATTTCGCGAAAAAATAAAGATGGTTGTTGTAGTGATAAAGAAAAAAAGAATTGAAAATACGTAGAACGCTTGAGCAAAAGAAATACCTTTTTGAGTTTTTCCTGCCTGTTTCTTCTGTTCTTTTTGCAAAGATTCCATTTTATGCATAAAAGCCTGAGATTGTTGTTGGGCGGGTAGTACAAGTGGTGTTGCATTAGTCATCAGATTCGGAATATGGGGAATAACATTTTTCTTTTTCTCTCCGAGGTACAGTTTCAACTGGTATGCAAAGAAGAGCGACAGAACAACAAAAGCACCTAGCGGAATAAGAGGAAAGTCTAATAAAAATTCCATATAGTTACATTCTAATACAAAACAAAAATAAGTCCAAGCAAACTTAAGCCGGATGCAATTCCAATAATTAGATTTGTATTTGCTCCTGCAGAAGGGATAGATTTACTGGTGACGGTAGGCGCTGGTAAGGTTGGAATTTGTGTCGGCACTACTGTGGGAGTGACTAAGCCACCAACTGATCCAATTGGTACTGTGGTGGGCGTAAGTGTTGCGGAGCTTGTTGCATTACCGAGGACAGACTCTCCACTTTTTCCAATGACAAAAGAAATAGTTTTACTAGTGTTACCTTGTTCTGCAGTAAAAATATATGAGCCAGGAGTAAGGGGTTTAGTTGCTATATACCTCCATTCACCATTATTGTTTGTATTTAGAACGGCTCGAGTGGTGTAAGGGTTTAATCGAATATTTACTAATGAATTAGGTGCGGCTATACCTTTAATTACTGGATATTGTGACGAAAGTATTCCTCCGGTCATTGGAGAAAGTATTTGTAAACCACCTTTACTATCTACTGCACCACGTACAGGTTCTGTGCGTAGCACATCTTGGCGTACATCGTATGTTTCTCCGAGAATAATCGTTTTTAAGGGGCTCATATCCTTGACAAGTGAACGTGCTATCGAGGAGCTGTTTTTCGATTCAATAAAATAAGTGATTACTTCGTTTGTATCTGAAAGTTCTTGTAGAGTAAAGTTCGGTGAATACACAAGTGGTATCGTTATTACCCATTCACCCGTATTTTTACTTAAAGTGCTAAACCACAATGATTTATTTATTGCGGGAAAGGAAAGGTAGATAAGGGTGTTTGCGGCAGGCTGTAAATTGGCTAACAAGACTTTGCCAAAAAAAGGCTGCACCGAAGATTTTGAACCTTGAAGGTGACGAGCGATAGTGTTAAACATATATGTTTTTTGAGAAAGGGGCTCTCTATTGGCAAGGTATATTTTATACGTGTACCGTGAATTTGGTAAAAGGTTGTCGAAGGTAATATAATGGAGTGAACGTTCTTTCAGTTTTTTTCCATCTTCGAAATCAAAACCGATATGTGGCTCAGACAAAGTATCTGCTTGAGCGCTAATATAAGCGGTCGTTTCTTCCTCAGTTAAAAAACTTATGGTTGCAGAAGTTGCGGTGATATTACTGACTTTTAGTTCGTGTAATACTGTATTTCTACTGGCACGCGTTACTGTTTGTGTCCGTATAGAACTGAGCGAAATTCCAATGCCAACTGTTAAGGCGACTAATATACCATATGCTAAAAAACCGGGAATTTTTTGTTGCCGACGTAAAAAATAATAACTCATTTTTTTTTGCCCAATCGTTCTAGTATGCGTAAATTAGTCATTGGTTTTATTTCTATTTTCATACTTTTTTGATAATCAACGGAAAATTTCTTATTATTTTGCAGGTGATAAATGTCTACGACAATCCACGCAATTACGGTAAGTAAAAAGGCTAGAGATATAAAAAAAAATTCCCGATTATTACCTTTCATACGATGGTGGGTAATTAATTACCAAAATAATATGCGTCAACTGTAGCATGTACGTTAAGTGTAGCACTTTTCGAACCGTTCTCATCCCTGTCGAGATCAACGTTTTTCAAAAAATACAGGCGCTTCGAGTAATAACTTTTATCAAGAAATGCCCGAACATCTTCATACGTTCCAAATCCTGAAATAAGAATGGGGATAGTAGATAGGTCTTTCTTCACTACCGGGTGCAACAGAACCTCTTTTATCGTAAAACTCGTTAGGGAGAGGGGCGTATCAAGCAGTTCTTTAGTTTGACTGAGTTGATTGCTATTTGGAATCATTTCATCAATAAAATGCTTCTTTCCTAGAATATTCATGTAATTAGTTTGCATAGCAATGATTTGCTGAATTTTTGTTTCAAGTGCCACATTTACCCGTTCATATTCGCTCCGTTCCCTGAGTAAAGAAGCGATGAGAGTCAATGAAGGACGAATGGCGAAAAAACTGAAGAATGCGATAGTGAAGCCCATAAGAGCTATTAGTGTATAATCAAATTTAGCCCCTGCTTTTTTTTGTTGATTCTTTCGTGAAATATTCATGAGGAAATTGGAATAATAATTTCAAAAAAATAAAGATTTGCCTCCTTATTAATTTTATCGATTTTTATTGGTCTCCCGAGTTTTTTTTGAATATTCAACTGAAATCTCTTTATGTCGAGAACTTCGTATGTTGATCCAGAAACAGAGACCTGTCGTGGAGAGAGGCTAATATTGTCTAAAATAACAGATCGGGGCGTATTAACGAGAGCTGTTGTAAATATGGTGTAATGCGTATCTGTATTTACGACAAGCGTATCTAGAAAAGTAAGCTTACTTACCAAGCTATTATTGTTTTGTATCATCGGGTCAGAAGTAAGGATAATTTGATTTTTTTGGTCAATACTATCCTTGAGGTCAATTATTGTTTGGTCGAGGACTATCTTTACAAAAAATACTCCCAGAACAATAAGCTGGGTGATAATGATTATATATTTTGCATAAGAATTGAAAAATAAAGATAATTCCGTCACAAACGACGAACCCTTCTTTTTCAAAAGATTTATGCGAAAGCCCTTAGCCATTTCGAATAAACTCCTTTATTTTTTTTTTGATAGTCTCTGTTTAAGTCGTGCGGCTTTATTACGGTGAATTATCCGTTTTTTAGCTGCCTTATCTATCAAGGAAAAAGCTTTTGAAACAAGATTTTTTGTTTTTTTCCCGAGTGCACTTTTTAAAGCCTTCTTGTAGTTTTTTTTGTACAATAGATTCTTGTTTTGTCTTTTTTTATCTTGGCGAAGTTTTTTCTTTGCCGATTTTAAATTTGGCATATACTCGTGATATAACTTATAATAGACTTCATTATACACAATCATGAAACAATTCTGGCAAGCGATAAAAAAAATATATCAACAGAAGCAGGGGACACTCTATTCTTCAACAATTGCCGTCTCTCTTACGCTGTTATGTGCGCGTTTACTTGGTATAGTAAAGTTGCGTATATTGACAAGTTTTTATAGGAAAGAAGAACTTGATCTCTTTTTTGCCGCATTTCGTTTTCCCGATTTTATATTTGAAGTACTTATAGCAGGCTCTATTGCCTCCTGTTTTATTCCCCTTATTTCAGAATTAACCGCGAGTCAGAGTGAAAAGAGAACTATAATGCAGTTTGCGCAGACACTCTCTTGGATTTTACTCCTTTTATGGGTAGTGTTACTTGTTATTACTATTCCTTTCTTTGAGAAGATTACGGGGATGTTATTGCCGGGCTACAGTATTAGCGCAGTAAAACTAGTGAGTTCAATGTCCCTACTTATTTTGATTTTCCAAGTTCCCTTATTGCTTGTTGCAAATTTTGCCGCTGCTATTTTTCAAACTGAAAAGCAATTTTTAATTCCCGGCCTCGCACCCATCTTTTACAATGTGGGTATTATTGCCGGAGTTATTGGCGGAGCTCATCGGTGGGGGTTGCAGGCTGCTATCTTTGGTGTTCTCATTGGGGCAGCAAGCTATCTACTTGTTTTAGTACCAGGCCTCATTATTTTAGGGTATCCGCTCGCAGTTCCTCCCACATTTAAAGACGCTCGCTTAAAGCGCTTCTTTACACTTTTTCTACCACGCGTATTTAGTTCACTTGTTTCTCAAATAGACGCTACTGTTGACCTGTCCTTGTCAACTTTGCGTGGAATGGGAAGTTATTCTTCTTTTTATCTTGCACAGAATTTTCAAATACTACCGGTCAGTTTTTTTGGGATAGCGATATCGCAAACTGCCTTACCGTTTTTTTCAGATATGTATAACCAAGGGAAAAAGGAACGGTTGTTACAGGTATTAGTACAAATTATTCAGCAAGTATTTTTTGTTATGATTCCTATTTCAGTTTTTTTTATTGTTTTGCGTATTCCGCTTATCCGTTTATTTTTCGGAAGTAAGAAGTTTGATTGGGAAGCTACTGTTACAACAGCGAACATCTTATCACTATTTGCGCTTTCTTTACCTTTTCATACGATCTACTATATTATAACGCGTGTTTATTTTGCTCTTCATGACACAAAAACTCCGTTTATTGCTGGTGTAATTTTTACGGTGCTGAATACGGTACTGAGTATAGTTGCAATTGTTTTTTTACATTTACCGGTATGGTATTTGGCCGCATCATTTAGTATTTCAATAACACTGAATGTTATGGTGTTGTTTTATATTTTAATTCGGCGTTACGATCATGTATCACTGCCGCGCTTAACGGTACAACTTATTGTGTTTACGGGTATTGGATTTATAATGGGAGTTGGTGTGTGGTTACTGCGAAATTTACTTGATGGACTATTATTTAACACACAACGAACGCTTGACCTTTTTTTTCTTACCAGTACGTGCATTTTATTTGGGTATGCTATCTATTTATATTTATTATGGATCTTTATGCCAAGCCAGATTCGATATTTGTTTGAACTTCTTTCCCGTCTAGAATTTTTGAAAGTACCTCTATCTAAGTATCGGAAAGTTATCTATACTAACATTCTTAATTTACCAATAGAGGAGAAAACTTAGGGATAGTCCATCAATAAAAGTTATAGATTAGATACGGCCATAATGGATACAGAAAAAAATCGTGCTATTGAAGCAATCAAGAAAAAACTTCTTGGTAAGGAAATTGACTATGAGGATGCGTACGCCGTTATGAATCAATTTTCAAAAAAGGAGCTCGGTGATATATTTGTGGCTTACTTTGCCGCGACATCATTTCGTGAGGGTTTTAATGATGAAGAGCTCTATTATTTAACAAAGGCAATGGTAAATACGGGGAAACGGTTCTCTTTCTCAGGGATTGTTGCAGATAAACATTCAATAGGAGGGCTTCCCGGAACCCGTGCAACAATGATTATTGTGCCAATAATTGCGGCGGCAGGGTATTTAATTCCTAAAACATCATCTCGTGCCATAACAACACCCGCGGGGACGGCAGATTGTATGGAGGTCTTGGCACCAGTTACTATACCATTTGAAAATATCCAAAAAATTGTCTATAAAACAGGTGGATGTATTGTGTGGGGTGGGCATTTGGGTATAGCTCCCGCTGACGACATAATAATTCGTGTTGAAGAGCCGTTGATGTTTGAATCATACGACAAAGTCATTGTTTCAATATTGGCGAAAAAAGTTGCAGCTTCTTCAAATTTGCTCATTCTAGATATTCCCGTTGGCCCAACGATGAAAATAAAATATGTAAAGGACGCTGTTGCCTTTGCTGCGCGTTTTAGTAAGCTTGCACAGCGATTTTCTATAGAAGTAAAAACTGAGGTAAACTTTCAATATCAACCGTCGGGAAACGGTATTGGTCCTGCGCTCGAAACGTACGACGCATTGCGTGTTTTAGAGCAAAAAAAGGATCGTCCACAAGGACTTGAGGATAAGGCAATTAAGCTGGCAAGTAGACTACTTGATATGTGTTTTGCCAAGGATAACAAAACGGCAGACGGCCTGCTCGTTGCGGAAGAGCTCTTGCGAACAGGAAAAGCATATAAAAAATTTTGTGAGATAGTTGTTGCTCAGGGCGGTATGCCCGAACCATCCTCAGAAACTATTCCTCGTGCTCCGTTTGGAAAAGTTGTACAGTCTTTGGCGACAGGAGTCATACAGAGTATCGATAACTATCATGTTAGTTCTATTGCAAAGATATTGGGTGCTCCTGTTGATAAATATGCGGGACTGATATTACATAAACGTTTTAATGAAAAAGTTTCGAAAAATGATATACTGGTGGAACTATTTTCAACGAGTGAACAAAAGCTACTTGAAGCGGAAAATGCACTTAAAGAATTAGCAATTTATACCATTGAATGAATGTACTTTTTAGAAACTTTAGGAAATTAGTTCTTCCCATGCAATTATGGTTACTTTCACAGGGGAGGTGTGTGGGTTGTGGTAAAGACATAGTAACTGTTTCAACTAAGCAGAAAAAAGGAAATAATCTTGAACAACTAAGCTGTGAATGTCGTCGTGTTTATATGTACGATACGAAGAAAAAAACACTTCGACGTGCATTGCTCAATGAATTGTCATGAAAAAACGTTTTTTAGGACCACTTGTTGTTCTTATTCTGTTTATATTGGGTTCATTTATAGTATATAAAGAAGGAACGTTGCCGGTAAATCCCCAAGATAAATCATCAGTTATATTTGTTGTTAATAAGGGCGAAAGCATTAATACGATTGCTCGAAACTTACATAACGCGAATCTTGTCCGAAATTCTATTGTATTTTTTGTTGTTGTAAAGAAACTTGCTATAGAGCGCTCCATTCAAGCAGGAGATTTTCGTTTAAACCGTTCTATGGACGCAGAGGAAATAGCTCGTGGTCTAACCCACGGAACACTCGATACATGGGTAACGGTAGTTGAAGGATTACGAAAGGAAGAAATAGCCTCTATTTTTTCGAAAACCCACTCTATTCCTGAAATTATTTTTAATAAGCATGCAATTGAAGGATATTTGTTTCCTGATACGTATCTCGTACCAACCTCAGCAGATGTTACGCAAGTCTTATCGCTTTTTCGAACAAACTATAATCGTAAAATAACAAATGAGATGAAACAGCGAGCAAAGCAAATAAACCTAACAATGGATGAAGTGTTAGTACTTGCTTCTGTGGTTGAACGCGAGGCGCGTCACCCTGAAGATAAAAAGAAAGTTGCAGCAGTTTTTCTCAATAGGTTAAAAGATGGTATGCCACTCCAAGCAGATGCAACGGTGCAATATGCATTAGGCTACAGCGAAGAAGAAAAAACATGGTGGAGAAAAGATATTACGAGCGAAGATTTGGCACTAAATTCCTCATACAACACGTATAAAAATCCAGGAATTCCACCTGCGCCTATTTCTAATCCTGGTCTGAACGCCATTAATGGCGTTCTATATGCTGCAAATGTGCCGTATTTTTACTACATTAGTGACAAAAAAGGCGTTATGCATTATGCGGTTACGCTGGAGGAACATAATCAAAATATCAGAAAATATCTAGATTGATTTTCTCTTTAACTCTGTTTGGATCATTCGTTGAACCTCTGCGTAGTTGTACCTGCCCTTTTTGGGGACAAGTATAAACTGGCCATCTGCGGATGTCGTTTGCATAAGAATATTTTGGTCGGATAAAACAATAGATTTTAACGTGAAAGATTTGACCTGCGGTATCTGTTTAATAAATGATTGTATATCACTGAACGTAAAACTAGACCGAACATCATCTTTCAACTCAGAATACAGTGCGGGTATTCGAGTAATAAAATAGGGAGAAACAAGTTTAGAGCGAAAAGCTTCAAGCACTTTTTGTTGTCGCTGCGCGCGATTGAAATCGCCACCATCCTCAGGAGCATGGCGAGAACGAGCATACCGAAGTGCGGAAGTCCCAGACAAATGGGTAATTCCTGCTTTAAATTCCACTGTTTCAAATCGGCAGGGAAATAGTAATTCGGGAGAGTCGGTTGCTATTTTATCGGGATCGGTAAACTCCTTCATTTCATCTTCGGACTTTCCACAGGGGTCATTTTCTTTTCCTGCAACAGGATACTGTTTATCGGTGAATGACTTGATAATATCAACATCAATTCCGCCCAATATATCTACCGTTTTTACGAAAGAATTAAAGTCCACGGCAACAAAGCCGTCAATAGTAAACCCCGTAAGTTTATTGAGGACAAAAAATAGAAGTGGTTGATTATTACTATCAAATTTAAAATCTGGCCGTAAATCGGGAAGATCGTTTGGGAATAAACCAAGTTGGTAGATAGAATTTATTTTTCTTGAGAATGGAGACCCCGATTTAGTTGGTATTTTTACCCATAAGTCACGAGGGATGGAAAACAGCAAGGTACGTTTTGACTTTGTATTTATATGAACAAGTAAGATAGTATCGGTAAGATATGTTCCTTCGTGGTTCCCGCCACCATACCCAAGGAGTGCAAGAGTATACGAAGTCTTGTCTTTTTTAATAATGGCCGGCGTTCCTTTTTTTAGTGACGAAATATAAGAAAATGGTACATATAAAACGGCGATTATACTAATACTCAAAATAAGAATCGATCGCTTCATATTGCACTTAAAACGATGTCTTTTCAAGTAATTGGTTGAGGATCGAGAGGTTTTCCTTCACGAGCCGGCCGTCTTCTGCAGAGACAATAATTTGCTTTTGTATTGAAACAGAAATTATTCCAAAAAACTTTCCTACTCGGATTCCATTGATTTTATATACTGGTATTCCATTTTCCACAATCAACTCAATTTTTTTATCTTTATCCACAGAAGTTATGAATTGAGAATTTTGAGATTGTGTCACTATTTGATCAGGGAGTGTTGTAATGCGTTTAATTCCAGAAGTGGTTTCGACCAGTATGCCATTTGTAGTAAGATCAACTGATACCGGTAGAGAGGTCTCCGCGCTAACGTTGTTCCTATTTATAATTATGCTTTTGTTAGTCCCACTTCCCAGTCGTATTGTGTCTGCGGTTTGTTCTTCACGGAAATTAGTTTGGTCAAAGGCAGTTTTCTGCGATTGTATTTCGAGCCATAATTGATCACCTAGTTTCTTCTCATTTCCTTGCTCGTCAACTTTAGTAATGCCAACCTGGTCATCATTGCTTTCTATGCGAAGAATGTTTGTGGGTGGTGGAAGGCTTGGTGTTGGTTTTGCACGCTCTCTAGAGGGAGTGTTTGTTGGTTCAATGTTTTTGTTCAATAGGTTATCGGTGAACGTTTTCCACCATGAGTCTGAACTACTATTTTGTTGTTCGGGGACTGGAGTTGCGGTAGGCGCTTGTGTTGAGGTATTCGTTTGCTGATTTTTTTCAGGTTGCTCGGTAGCACGAGGAGGAATTGGAGTACTTGTAGCTTGCACAGTTGCGGCTTGTGTAATAGTCGGTTGAGTTGTCGCCGTTGGCAGAAAATTTGTAGTTCCTGATGTCGAGGTTGAAGTAATGGTTGGTTGTGGCGTTTGAGTATTCGTTGGGACAGGTGCTGACGTATTTGTCGGTATTATTGTTGCAGAAGGCTGAGGCGCGGTGGTTGTAGTAGGACGTGTGGTAGGTCTCATTGTTGGTCGCGTAGTAGGCGTAGCAGTCGGATATCTTCTTATTGTACGTTGATCGTCTCTTCCGAGTACTTGGGGTTCATTTATTGAAATGACTTTTCCATATTGATTGACGTACCAATACGATAGAACAGGTTTAGTAAACAAGCTTAACACCAAGAGAAAGGATAATAAATAAGAAGAGAAACGTTGCATATACACAGTATACCTTATTTCATTCTTCGTAGTTCTTCAAGCATTCTTCGCACGGGAGTGGAGATAGAGGTTGGTACTGTAATCTTGATTACAATATACAAATCTCCGCGATGGTGTTGACTGTTTGGATGGGGAAGCCCAAACTCTTTCAACCGAATCAGTGTGCCCGATGTTGTGCCCGGTTTAATTTTAATGCGTGTTGGTTTCTCAAGGGTTTGAACTTCGGAATCTGTGCCGAGCACTGCGTCAGAGTAAGAAATTAGTTTCTCAATATAAATATCTTGTCCCTCTCGTTGGAAAACGGCACTTGGCTTTACTCGAATGGATAAATCGAAATCTGAAAAGCGAATTCTATTTCCGCTGTCAACACCTGCAGGAATTTTTATAGTTTTTGTTTCGTTCTCAATCCGTACCTGTTTCTCACACCCACGAGAAGCTTCTTCGAAGGTAATTGCAATTTCAAAAACACCTCGTCTTTTATGCTGAGTTCTTCCAAAAGGGGAGCCGCCCCCAAAAAAACTTTCAAAAATATCAAATGGGTCAGACGATCCACCAAATCCCATTTGCTCAAAAATATCATTAATATTACCGGAATACGAGTAGCTCTGGTTTTGCCCACCACCAGGTCGGTTAAATTGGCTCCCTGTGTGGCCGTACTGATCATAAATTTGACGCTTTTTCGGATCGGATAGTGCTTCAAACGCTTCATTTATCTCCTTAAAACGTTCGTTTGCATTCGGGCTTTTATTTCGGTCGGGATGCCACTCAAGAGCCTTTTTACGGTATGCCGCTTTTATTTCACTATCTGGTGCCGTTTTAGCAACACCAAGAACTTCGTAAAAATCGCGTTTTGACATAATTATGAACTCCTCCGTGCCTCCCCTAATAGGGGAGGTGCAGGTGGGGTTTAACTTACAACTTGTCCTTCTTCAACCTTGTCTTTGTCAGTAGGTTTGGTATCGGTACTATCTTCCTTCTTCTCATCGCCTTTTTTCTGATACATATATTGACCTATTTTTGAAAGAGTCTCATTCAGCTTTTTTACTGCTGTTTCAATAACGTCTTTATCTTCCTTATCTTTCACATTTTTGACTTCTTCAATATCTTTTTTGACTTCGTCGACAATATCATTCGGCGCCTTATCACCAGCATCTTTTAGTGCCTTTTCTGCAGTGTATACTATACTTTCCGCTTGATTTTTTGCTTCAATGAGTTCCTTTGCTTTTTTATCTTCATCTGCATGCGACTCGGCTTCTTGCTTCATTTTCTCTATTTCATCTTTAGTAAGTCCTGTTGAACCAGTTATTTTTATGCTCTGCTCTTTACCCGTTGCTTTGTCGTGTGCAGTCACCGTTAAAATACCATTTGCATCTATATCAAACTTTACTTCAACTTGGGGAACGCCGCGTGGAGAAGGAGGAATTCCTTCTAAGATAAATCGGCCAAGTGACTTATTATCTCGCGCAAGCGGTCGTTCTCCCTGTAAAATGTGAATTTCAACCGATGTTTGATTATCTGCAGCGGTACTAAAAACCTCAGATTTTGAACTGGGGATGGCGGTATTACGTTGAATGAGTGGTGTCATAACACTCCCCATTGTTTCAACGCCAAGAGTTAAAGGGGTGACATCCAAAAGAAGTATATCTTTAACCTCCCCCCCAAGAATTCCTGCTTGAATTGCGGCACCAACGGCAACAACTTCGTCGGGATTAACGGTTCGATTTGGTTTCTTGCCAAAGAATTTTTCAACGTCTTCAATAACTTTTGGCATACGGGTCATTCCTCCAACGAGGACAACTTCATCGATATCTTTTTTAGCAATTTTTGAATCTTTCAAACACGCCTCAACTGGTTTAAATGTTCTTTCAACTAAACCAGAAACGAGAGACTCAAGTTTTGCTCGGGTGATTTTAGTTACAAAATGAAGTGGCTGCCCGTCCTTAACCGTTATAAAGGGCAAATTAATTTCCGCCTCTGTTGTTGTTGAGAGTTCTATTTTAGCCTTTTCCGCTGCGTCGCGGAGTCTCTGTAATGCTTGCGCGTCCTTTGTTAAATCGATGCCATTTTCTTTTTTAAACTCTCCCGAAAGATGATCTAATATAACTTTGTCAAAATCGTCGCCACCAAGGTGCGTGTCTCCGTTTGTCGCTTTAACCTGAAACACAACCTCGCCATTTACCTCACCAAGTTCAAGTACGGTAATATCAAATGTTCCTCCACCAAGGTCATATACAGCAATATTGTGGGTATTTTTCTTGTCAAGACCATAGGCAAGTGCGGCTGCAGTCGGTTCATTTATTATACGAACAACTTCTAGCCCGGCAATTTCTCCCGCTTGCTTTGTTGCCTGGCGTTGTGCATCGTCAAAATATGCGGGGACGGTTATAACTGCCTTTGTTACGCTTTCACCGAGGAAGGCTTCCGCATCTTTTTTCATTTTGGTCAAAATCATTGCGGATATTTCCTGTGGTGTATATTTTTTTCCACTAATTTCAACTTCTGCCATATCATCACGACCTGCAATTATTTTATAGGGGAGCCATTCTTTATCACGTTTTACTGATTCGTCACCAAACTTTTTACCCATTAACCGTTTAACCGAAAAAATGGTATTTTTTGGATTAATAACCAGTTGGCGTTTTGCAACGTCACCTACAACTCGTTTTACGGGGTCGACAACAGATGGAACCGTATTCCTTCCTTCAGCTGATGGGATTACCTTCGGTTTTCCTGCTTCCATAACTGCCATACAAGAGTTTGTTGTACCGAGATCTATTCCAATGGTTTTTGCCATATTTTTATTTTGAAACTGTTAATTGTGAAACTGCAACACGTGCTGGTCGTAAAAGCTTATTATTAAATAGGTATCCTTTTTCATGAATTTTAACTACTACATTTGCTTTCTCGCCGGGAACAAGGTCTATACATTCCATTTCATGCGGAGTAAATTCTTTATGTAAAGCATCAATTTCAGTAACACCATACTTTTTTAAAGTAATATCGCATCTCTGTTTGATGAGTTTCATTGGCTCTCTATTTTCTTTCTCTCGACCGAATTCTATAGTGCGGTCTATGTCATCTTTCAGACTCAAGAAGTCGATAAGCAAAGATTTTTGTGCTGTTTCGACAGCGCGCTCTTTTTCTTCGTGCAATCGCCGGTCTAAATTTTGATAATCGGCTACCGCTCGTAAATAAAGATTATTTTTCTCCCCGAGTTCTTTTTTTAAAAGAGCAACTTGATCTTCTGTTTTATCATTCACTACAGTTCCTGTTGTAGGTTGAACCACAGGTTCATTATTTGTTTTTTTCATCTGTTCTTTGTAAAACTTCACGAATAACACTAGCAGTATAATTTACCAAGGGAAGTGCGGAAGAGTAATTTAATCGACTTGGTCCAAGTATTCCGATAGTTCCCGTAGCGCAGTCTGCCTCAAAATGGCAAAACACACCACCAAGGTTATAGAGCGACTTGTGTAAATAATCGTCTCCGAGCAATATTCTCATTTCTACATTTTCTCCATACATATTGCCAAGTACCTTGAGCCAATATTCCATATCGTCAATATATTCAAATACACTTCGAGTAAAATCTAAATCAAAAAATTCCCGTACCGCAAGTAAATTATCGATACCAGTGTAATAACGAAAGCCACTTTTGAGAAGTACAAGGGACATAAGTCCGGTGCGATCGGAAAGTGTATGTGCCGCTTCTTCAAGAAATCGAACGGTGTCCTTTTGATAGTCCCACACTTCATTCTTTATAGAAACTTCTTCTGCAGTCGAGAGTTGTTTCTTTGGGAGCAATGTATTAATGTAGAAGCGAAACGCTTTTGGAGTAGGTACGCGCCCAGATGAAAAATGTCCTTTGCCAATATAGCCAAGCTTTCCAAGTACAACCATCTCGTTACGGATAGTAGCGGGCGAGAAACCAAGTTTAAACTTTTTCTCAAGAAATTCTGAACCAATGGGGGTTCCGTTCACAATATAGTCATCTATAATAGCCTTAAGTATTTTTATTTGTCGTTCAGATAGTTCGGTTACGTTATTTTCCATGTTAGCAGCATTTTAATCACTCTGCTAAAATTTGTCAAGAGGTATTTTATTATGTATCTACTTTTGATAAAGTGTATAGATGGAAAGTGAATTAAAAAAGCTGCAACAACGCGCAAAAGAGTTGTCTCTAACAGAGTTAAATATTAGTCGGGATACCTCAGGTATAGTAGACCTTACACGCATAGAAAATATAGAAACGATTGTTGAATATGTTATGCCTGTTATAGAGCATAATAAGGAGTGGGGAACAGGCACTTTTACGATAGAGCAATTCAAAGCAAATCCGAGTCTGTTTCAAACAGTAATGGATTCAACACTCGGTTATAAACACAATTGTTTTGTGTGCATAGCAAAAGATGAAAAGGCCATTCCTTCTGGATTATTTACCACTTATTTTGCCTCACTAAAAAAAGGAAATTACTCAGAGGAACACGATTTTATAACTCGTGTGAAGGAAGTTATCTACAATTCACACTCTGATATGCGGAATCAGGTGAAAGAGTATTATGCGATTGAAATATCATCACGCGTTTTGGAAATTGTTGAAAGTTATTGCTTGTATTATTGGTTTGGTATTGTGTTGAGGACTGATCTACAGAACAAGAAGACGGGGATTGCTGATATTTTTTATAGACTCATTCAGAATGGAATTGCACATGCTTATACAAACAACCCATTGGTTATTCGAACACTGGGAAGATATTTTAGTACGCTTTTCTGGTTTCCTCGTTTTGAAAAAGACCCTGTTTCTCCTAAAAGTACCATTTCTGCAATTTTAGCAGGGTGTGATTGGTTGCCAGATCTTCAAATCTATAAAGATCTTATGTTTGGTGCTGAACGGAGTGATCACTTTATAACGCGGGATACTTCAGCACTACAATTGGGTGAATCAATGTTCAAAGCGGGTAAAATTTCAAACGAAGATTTAAAACGAATTGAATATTTTGTGGTAAATAAACCAGGTTCTCAAGGCGCGGTTACTGGATTTTCTTAATTTTTTCTGACTGAATTATATTCTAAATGTATTTTACCCGAAGCTGAGGATCTAGATGCATGTTTTTTAAAATATATTTCTGAGCTTCCTTACGAGCTTTTTTAAAGATTCTACTAATCATATAGTATTCTGTTTTTTTATCGCTCATTTTAGATTTATTAACTATATCCATTGATATTAATCATACATTTTTATTAAATCTAGTCAATAATAGTATTTTGCCTTTGTAGAAAGTATTTCCTAAGATTTGTTAAACCAAAGGCTCCTTGAATTTGTGGATTTGCTTTAACAGCCCTTGTAATATCTTTCAAATTTTGTTGAGTAAAATTATTACATTCACAAAGTATTTGAATGATGGTATTACTGCACTTGTAGGATTTACTATGTGTGAAAGCGTAAATAATTGAGTTAAGTGCTTTTTGATAGAAAGAAGATTGGGGATCAAAACTTAGCCCAATTTGTGCAATTGTTGAAATTAACTTATCAAGGTTATATAAAGAATCAGTTGTATTAAAATTACTACGTAATTGAATTGCTTGATATTTTTGAATAAATCCATAAGGATTAGTAGTGTCCAATTTAATTGGAATTATTTTTTTCTTAAGGCAAACAGCTATTCCAATTTCTTGATCAGCGAAATTAGATTCTCAAAAAGACTTTGAAAGCAAAGGAATAAAAAAATCCGACGAAACTATATTATTAAAGATTTCTTCCTCCCAAATTTTAGATCCTTGGATGTCTTCGTGGGCAACAAAAACATCGTAACCACAATAGTCGATAAGCAGCAATTTTAATTTACCGCAGATTTGTTTCTGAACTGAAGAATAACTAAGGAAGGCAGTAATCCGATCCATTGGTATCATGATACCAAAATATTTCTTTGGCTTTTACCTGAAGAGCCGCGCGCGCCCGAGACGGTAATGAAGATTTTTATTTTGGCGTTCTCCGATTGTTTTTGCAGGTACTCCACCGACCACTGAAAAGTCTGGCACATCTTTCGTAACAACAGCGCCAGCGCCAACTATAGCGCCCGTTCCAATGGTCACTCCTGGTAGAATAATTGCGCGCGGGCCAATAAACACATAATCTTTAATAACTACTTTTGCATACATAGGTCCAAAATCTTCAGCATTACTGTCATGCTGAGACGTATAAATCATAACTTCACTCGCAATATCCACATGATTTCCAATTTCTATAGATCCCCGCGCGTCGAGTGTAGCACGTTCGCCTACGATTGTATCTTCTCCGATTTTTATTTTTCCAAGTGTATAAAAAGTTGCATGCATGTGAATAGTAGATCCTTTTCCAATAGAAATTCCCGTAAGCCTGTAATGAAGCAATCTTACAAAGTGGAAGGGAATACAGCCAATTATACTGAGTTTATAAATAACTAACTCTTCAAAGATTGAATAAATTCGAATAAAAACCTTTCTCATTACTTCTTGTACGGAGAGTACTTTGCCGTGTTTATCCTTAAGCATAGTCTAATTATATCAAGAATTGGGATAGAACCTTGTTGTTTTGATACACTATCGGTGAAGCTATGGCAAATAATAAAATTGAACAACTTTCGGAAGAAAATAAGAAGTACGCCATTCAGATAGTTCTAGAATCGAAGGTTGGTACAAAGCAAATGGCTCTCGATTTTTTCAATAAATGCTTAAAAAACAAAACTGATAATTGTTTCTTATGTGTATCAGGTACAGAATATATTGGGCTCATAGGTTGGTATCAAGATGATGGAAGTTGGGCAGGGGAGTCACTAGGCGAACTCTTTCCTTATGGGAAAGATATTTATTGGGTAAGTTTTTTTGGAGTAAGAGAAAAAATGAGAGGAAAAGGAATAGGTACGTTTTTAATGAGGAAATTACTTAATGTGGTCAGAAAGAAAAAGGCACGAGAGCTTTGGACGTACTCTGGTAGAGCAAAAATATTCTATGAAAAAATGGGGTTAGTCTTTGTTACAAGAGCTATAATAGAAAACGAACCACATGATTTCCTCAAGTTCAAATTTAATAAATAAGCATTTAAGAATAATTAAAAATATGGACTTTGAATTAACATCGTCATTTCAGCCAACAGGGGACCAGCCACAAGCAATTGAAAAGATTGTGGAAGGTATAAAAAAAGGTTATCGAGACCAAACACTCCTGGGAGTTACAGGATCTGGTAAGACTTTTACGATGGCGCAAGTTATACAAAAGCTTTCGCGACCAACACTTATTATTTCTCACAATAAAACACTCGCCGGCCAGCTCTATCAGGAATTTCGTGATTTTTTTCCCAAAAATGGCGTGTCCTATTTTGTTTCTTATTACGATTTTTACCAGCCGGAGGCGTATATTCCGGCTTCGTCTACCTATATTGAAAAAGAGGCAGAGGTAAATGAACTTATCGATTCACTTCGACTTCAGACTACAAGTAATATACTCACTCGAAAGGACGTAATTGTTATTGCCTCTGTTTCGTGTATCTACAACATCGGAAAACCGGAAAATTATCAAAACCACACAATGATGCTGAAAGTAGGGGACTCAATTGAGCGGAAAAAATTCTTTTCGGAACTTGCAAAACTTCAATATATGCAAAACCAATTCGATTTTAAACGAAGTACATTTCGCGACCGGGGAGAGAATATAGATATTAATGTATCGTATAACGATTTTGCGGTGCGACTTGAAATTGCAAATAATAAAATATTGAACATTCGGGAAATAGATCCCCTAACAGGGCAGACGACAAAAATGCATCGAGAGTTTCTGTTATATCCTGCAAAGCAATATCTGATGAACACGGAGGAAATGAAACCAACATTTGGTGTTATCCGTCGTGACATGGAACAAGAAGTAAAAGCATTCCAAGAAAAAAAGAAATTAGTTGAAGCAGATCGTTTGCAAACCCGTACTGAACACGACCTGGAAGTTCTGCAGGAAGTTGGGTATGTGAACGGAATTGAAAATTACTCGCGATATTTTGATGGCAGGAAACCGGGCGATCCTCCGTATACTTTGCTTGATTATTTCCAATATGCGTACAAAAATGATTGGCTCATGATTATAGACGAATCGCACATGAGCATTCCACAAGTACATGGTATGTATAACGGGGATCATAGCCGCAAGCAAAATTTAATAGATTATGGTTTTCGGTTACAAGCAGCGTTTGATAACCGGCCCATGCGTTTTGAAGAGTTTGAAAAATTAATGCCTCAAACAGTGTATGTTTCGGCAACGCCAGATGAGTGGGAGCTTTCTCGCTCGCAACAAGTTATTGAACAACTGGTACGACCAACTGGTATTTCAGATCCCGAAATAGTTATTCGACCAGTTAAAAACCAAATACCCGATTTAATTACAGAGATCGAAATTCGTGCACAGAAAAAGGAACGAGTACTGGTAACGACATTGACGAAACGGATAGCAGAGGATTTATCGCTCTTTCTCAAGGATAAGGGAATTCGAGCACAGTACCTACATGCAGATATTAAAACTCTCGAACGATCTGATATTTTAGATAAATTGCGAAATGGAGAATTTGATGTCTTAATTGGAATTAATCTTTTGAGAGAGGGGCTAGATCTTCCCGAAGTAACTTTGGTGGCGATACTCGACGCAGACAAAGAAGGTTTTTTACGAAGTCGTACGGCGCTTATACAAACAATGGGACGGGCCGCGCGAAACACAGAGGGCAAGGTAATTATTTATACAGATGTCATAACAAAATCTATTAAAGCTGCGATCGAGGAGGTTGACAGAAGACGAGACTATCAGCTGTCATATAATATAAGGAATAAGATTGATCCAAAAACAATTTACAAGCCAATTAGAGAAAGAATAATTGTCCAAACAGAAACGGACCTGCAACTTTACTTTTCTGACAAGAAGAAAAAATTTGGCACCACAAATCTTTCCGACCTCCAGTCTTCAAGTTTAACAGGGTATGATAAAAAGAAAATACTGATGCGTCTTAAGCGGCAAATGAAACAAGAAGCGGAGCAGCTAAACTTTGAGCTTGCGGCGAAATTGCGTGATAAAATTAAGGAGTTAGAATTAATAAAAGATTAGATCAAACCCCTCCTTGCCTCCCCTAATAGGGGAGGTCGGCCTACTGGACGGGTGGGGTTAATAACATAAATGAACAATATAACTTTACTCACCGGAAAGCTAGACGGCTATGCCTTACTCGATTCGGGTAATGGCCGTCGCCTTGAACAATTTGGAGAATATATTTTAGACAGGCCCGATCCACAGGCGCTGTGGCAACAGGCGAGCATGGAGTTTTGGGATAAAGCGGATGCACGGTACGAACGTAGTTTCTCAGATAAAGGAGAATGGAAAATTCAAAATAAGTCGATGCCCGAGAAATGGGTCATGAAGTATCAAAACATATCTTTTTACTGCAAACTTACTCCTTTTAAGCACACCGGAGTTTTTCCCGAGCAAGTTGCTCATTGGGACTTTCTCAATAAATTAGATCTTGCAGGAAAGAAAATACTTAATTTATTTGCGTATACCGGAATTCCAACGCTTGTACTTGCAAATAAAGGTGCAGAAGTTACTCACGTCGACGCATCGTACCCAACAATTGGGTGGGCACGGGAAAACGCGGCGCTTTCAAATCTTGCTGACAAAAAAATAAGGTGGATACAGGACGATGTTATCGCTTTCGTTAGGCGAGAACTTCGTCGTGGATCTTTGTATGACGGTATAATAATGGATCCTCCAGTACTCGGACACGGCCCCAGTGGTGAAACGTGGCAATTTTCAAAACATTTCACCGAGTTACTTGCAGACTGTGTCAATTTACTCTCAGAGAAACCACTTTTTGTAATTGCAAATGCGTATGCTGTTTCAGCGTCATCTCTCATGCTCGGTAATATGGTGGAAGACATTTTATCCATCAAAGGTGGAAAGACAGAATCGGGCGAGCTCTGCTTAACCGAGTCAACTCTTCGCGCTCGCGTCTTTTCTACCGGCATCTTCGCCCGGTGGAGTATTTGAATTGATTATCCAGCAGACCTATAGTATAATACCTCTACAGGAGCGACCTTTAACAAGGAGGCACATGAAATTCTTTCGAAACATATCAGTGCTAGTAATTTTAGCGCTGATACTCTCGGCCTGCGGGCCGGGAGTCATTGCAAGCATCTCGAACAGTTCTATGACTGCGACGTCAGACCTGGCAATCAGTTTTAATGCCCAGGTCTTTGATACCGGAGGCATGACAGAAATTGTGTGGGACTTCGGTGACGAGTCACCGAAGGTAAATATCAAAAACCCCACGCATCAATACAAAGAAGCTGGGACCTATACAGCAACCGTTACTGTGAAGTTTAGTAGCGGTAGCACTGCAACATCATCGTTGCAGGTGACTGTCCCAAAAAAGTAAAGAAATGGTTCGCTCCTGGGGAGAGGTAAGGTTTCGAGTAAAGGTTAATAGGCTACTAGCTAGCTTAAAAACCCCAACTCTTAAAAACCCCAACTCTCTCTCCTCCTTAGCAGAAGATACAAATCTTTTATTAAGGTGGAGATATACATACCATTTGACATACAATTATATGTATACTAAAATCAACTCATGGTCAAAACAAATATTCAGTATAGTCATGTTCCGTGTTTAGTTAGTACCTCACAGCTTCAACGAAACTCGGGTAAAATTATTTCTGCTGTAGCCCAATCAACAACTCCTTATTTTGTCGTGCGTAATAATAAGCCAGAAGCTGTAATACTCGGGATTAATGAATATAACGAATTGAAATCCACGAGAGAACAGTGGGAACTGGCGGATTCGCTTGAGGCTATTTCTGTATATGGAGACGAAAAATCAAAAAAGAAACTGAAGACACTTACAACTTCCGTGTTGGAACTGTGGAAAAATAGAAAGAAGAGTGCTAATTCTTAGCTTGAAAATTAATTCAATTCTATGTTGCATGGGGCTTACCATTAAATATCTGTCATCCTCGCGAAGGCGGGGATCCAGAACTGGATTCCCGATCAAGTCGGGAATGACACTATACAACCAATACGGTGGCTGTTCTCACGAGATTCATAAATAGTCCGTTTTCTGCTATACTTACCCTTTCATGGACTACATAAAAATCCG
>CAYHPU010000005.1:0-27792 GCA_964358525.1 uncultured Gammaproteobacteria bacterium | reverse complement strand
GACACCGTAATATCGTTCGTCACAAAATTAATAAGTGCTCCTGCGTACGAAGTTACTTGTTGCGAAAATATGGGAATGGCAAAACCATATTTTGTAAACCCGTCTGCCCAGGTAACTTTGAGATCTCCGTCACCAAGCGCCCTGAAAAACTGAGCAATAGTAACCGAATGAGTATTGCCATCAAAATTTGCAAATTGACCCTTGTGAAGAAAGATATCGAGAACCAAAAAAAATGCACTTCCCAGCAATATAAGAGCGAGCAGAAGATCAAACTTGTGCTTATTCATAAACTGTATTATTATACAGATGATTATGACTAAACAGCAGCGTTTTTTTTTGTGGGCGGTAGCCACTATTGTTGTTGTATCTGCTGTCCTGCTACACCCGTCTCTTTCTTCGGTTTTACTTTCCTTTAAACGCACCATTATGTGGAACGGATTTAGCAGTAGACTTGCTACTACAAAACAAATTGACGGACGAGATTTTTGGCAATTTAGAGAATTTTACTATCCGGGAAATTTTGTATTTGAGCCGCTTAAATTGGAGCAATCTGTCTATGATACATTTTTAAAATCAAATGGAGTATCTATTAATAAAAAAGCTGATTATTACCCCTTTTTATATTTCCAATCGGCAAAAATAAAAAGTCTCGAAGGAATGACGAATGAAAAAACGTTAGCATCACTCTTTAATTTAAGTGGAACACTCTATTTATCAAAGACTGACAAAAAGGCACTCCTACTTTTTATACAACCAATTGCTGAAATGAAGAAAACAAACGCCCATTACGATTATCGGGGAGAATATAAGGACATTGTTAATAAATATTCGTTTTGGTTTGTTATTACCGAAGTCACTCTAAACTAAAAATGTTCTGGAAAAAATATAAAGATATTATTCTTATAACGGTTTTATTCTTACTTATTCGACTTCCTTTTCTTGACCAACTTTTTCTTTTGCACGACGAACGGGATATTGTACTTTCCGGCTATTCAATAGCTAAAACCGCACGGGACTTGTACGGTAATTTTCTGCCTATTAATTTTGAAGAGCTCAACCCGCACAACCCGGCGACTGCCATTTATTTTTCTGCCCTGTGGTGGACGTTTTTACCCCGAACTGTTTTCTTTGCACGACTTCCATACGTTTTAATAACTTCTTTACTGGTTCCGCTCGTTTATCTCATTGTCAAAAAAGTACTGCAGAATAAAGAGATTGCCATCCTTTCTGCTTTTTTTGCTGCATTTAACCCCTGGATGTTTCACATTACTCGACTTGCTATGGATATTAATGTCACGCTGGTTGCTGGTCTCTTCGGTATATACCTATTTATGAACAGAAAGTATATTTTTAGTTTTGTAATGTTTTTTATTGCGTCGTACGCGTATATGGGTTTCCGAGTACTTATCCCCTTTATGCTTCTGTACCTTGCGCTGTACCACCTCTACACCAACAAAACCAAAACAAAATTTTTATTGAGTATTTTGTACAGTTTTATTTTCTTAGTTGCACTATTTTCTTCGTTTGTACTAATTGACTATAAAGTAACTCAAAAACGAATAAACCAAGAGGTTATTTTTTCAACGAACGCAAAAATAGACAACGATGTTATTTTCAAACGGAATACATCGCTCGCTTCCAAAAAAATAAAACCATTCTTCCATAATAAACTTACGAGTATTGCCGACTATGTAACCACTAGTTTTTTTAAGAGCCTCGACGCGTCGTACTTGTTTAAAGCGGGAGATTATAGCCCTATAAATGGAAACGGAGTTACGGGACAATTATTTATGGTTTCAATAGTTTTATTTATCTGTGGTTATCTTTATATTGGGTCCCGACCCTCCCCCGCTTTGTTCTATCTCCTTGGATTTACCTTTTTGGGAACGATACCCGCGCTTATTAACACAACGAGTGTTACCTTTGGTATTCGGGGAATATTTTCGATAATTGGAATTTCTACTCAACTGGCATTGGGCGCTGTTTATCTTAAAGGTGCGCTCCAAAAAATTTCATCTGTCAAGCGCCTTACCATTGTATCCGCTGTAATACTGTTTGCTGTTATCAACATGCTTTATTTTGGATACGATTATTTTGCTCGTCGCCCACTATTGATTGGAGAATTATTCAATGAAAAAGAACGAACGCTCTCGACATATATCAATGATAAATATTTACAAGGAAACATTACGGTTTATTCTCAATATCAAAATGACTTGTTTTTAAGTTACTTTTATCTTAATCCGGCAGCTGACACGTTAGAAATGCGTCCTGATATCAAAAACAGTAGAACGCTCTCTGTTGGTCTGGTTCAATTTAAACCATGTCTCAACCAACCAGCAAATTATGATGCCGTAAGGGGAATTATTGCCCAGTCTTGTTTAACGCCAGAACAATATGAGAAGTACTATAAAAGCGCACGGGGGATTAGCTTTTTACCCTTTAAAGACTATTCGGAGCGGATTGCTTTTTTTGATAAATAGAAACGGTTTTGTTTGAATAGATCTTCTTTAATGTAGTTCCACACTTTTTAAGTTTCTTTTGAATTTCCTGCCCTCTAATCTCATAAATATAGGTGATTTCATTTAGTAGTGAGCAACTATATTTTTCTGCATTATCAAGACGGTTTAAATAAGGCGCCCCAATTAGTCGCAATTGAACCAAATCGGCCACATATAACGGCTTCTCGGAAAAGGCAGCTACATAGGTCGTGTCTGCTGAAACCCACAGGGGAAAGGGGCTGTCGCCCGTTCGGGGAGATAGTTTGTTAAATGGCGCGGTAAATACTGTCCCCCGCGGTTGAGCTTTAAGATATGAAAGTGCCTTAAGCTCGTCTTGCGAGATAAAAGAAGAAGGTTTTGAAAATGAAAATTGCAGAAAATCGTAATTAATTGGCAGTGAAGCAATAATAATAATTAGTGCCAGTAATGTCGGCATTAATTTTTTTTGCAGAAAAAGCGCATAAACGAAATCTGCCAGAAAAATTGCCGAGAGAAAGAACGCGTAATACATAAACTGAATAGTATTCCACCATTCCCCTTTCTGAACAAAGAGAACGGTCATTGCAAAAGCTATGACAATACCAGAGAAGATACTAATTTCAAGCATGGTAACTCTTTTCTGTAGTGCCTTTATCTTAAAGTAGAAAATACCCAAAACTCTCGTCCCAAAATTATGGACAAAAAAGAGAAGCAGAGAAAAAATATAAATGCCAATGAGCCGTGGACTAAACTTGCCGCCCGCTTCAAGAAAATAACGAGCGAGTGTTAAATTTTTCATATAATACAAGTCGGGATCTTCAATAATGGGATTAATGAGCGAGAATGGTTTAAAAACTAACGATGACCCTGATTGTAGCGACTGCAGGGGATTATAAAAAATAATCAAACCAAGTACTGTAGTCAAAACCAGCAGACCCATAAAAAGGAATGAGTACATTCTGTCTCTCTTTTTAAAGACAAACTGTAGCGCTGAGAAAGAGATTAAGACCCCGAGTAAAATTAATCCCCCGTAAAATTTAAGTCCTATAACTATAAATAGGAACAAACATAAATAGAGGTAGTTTTTTATTTTGAGCTCCCTGTGCGACAGCACGTAAAGAGCGGCGAGTATTAATACGAGAGAAAATGCAAACTGTAAATTTGTTAACGTTTGGATTGGCTGCATAGCGGTATTAACCGCAGAGCCAATAAGCGTGTGCTTGCGATACAAGGTGAGGACATACCCAAAAGAACCCCCCAGAAGTGTAAAAGTAAATAAAAGCGTAGTATACAACCACCCTTTTTGGCGCTTTTGCCCAAATAAAATGAGTACCCCTCCATAGAGCACTGCCCATAAGACTGGTAGTAATTTAAAATACGAAATGAGCGGATCAATTCCAATTTTCAAAAAAAGAAATAAAACAAAATCCAAAAGAAAGTTATAACCCGCCAACAATGTTCCTGACATATTTGGAAGTACAAATGGCCACGAGTTAAACGCATTTTTTGCGAGCGCAAGGTGCCAAACGCCATCGTGCTCGTGAGAACCCCAGAATGCAATTCCGCATCCCCTATTTGGAAAACACCAATACGTGCCACTCGGCAATATAATCAAAAGGTGCAAAACAAGAACGGAAACAAAAAACAACGCGACTAGCGGATACTTTTTGAGGAACGTGACAATAGTTGTAATCATTTTTCTTTGGTTTCTCTGAGTTTCAGGTCGCATCCATTAATAACAAGATCCTTTTCAGTTGAAGATGCGACACAAGGGGTCGTATCCATCAATATATTATCTGATAATTGATGGACGCTCCCTTAGAATCTTCCAGGGAATTAACCTATTTTTTCCATAGATAAGTTTGAGCAGCTCATATTTATCTAAATTTGGATTACAGGTATGAGTTTCTATAAATAACACATCTTTTGGAACTGGCTTTAACGTAAATAATTCTGTAGGACACCCATTATCTACAAACTCAACATTATCTATTTTATCTATACGCACATTAAACCCAAATGCTCCCGCGTATTTATTACTAAAGTCATTCTTGAAAAATAAATAGTACAGCGGCATTGTAGCTTGGACCGGCATTATTACCTGTTTATATTTTGTTCGCTCTTTTAAAACATATTGAACCAATTCTTTTTGGCCGTCGTTTCGGGCTAAACTTTGAAAGAGTGCCGCATGCTGCCCATATTGATGAGTAAAAACAACACCTTCGTATATCAAAACTGCGCACGCAACCAAGGCCAAAACAGGTATCTTCTTTATCTTAAACTGAAATAACATCCAAACACCATAGCCAATAAATGGCGCCAGATATACCGTCATCATAACCGAGCGGTGAACATTCGGCGCGTCTAATATGGTGAGCGCGGACGGAATGGGAGCAATAAGTAACAAATAAACTGCATACCAAAATAGTGGCTCATCTTCTTTCAATTTAAAATTGAGTCGCTTGTGAAATAAAATAACAAGTAGTAACGCAACATAAAAGACCACAAAAACAAGCCCTTGGTCAGGCAACGCATAGTAGTACGAAGTAGTTGTGCCGCGAAGCGCAAGAAACGTTGGGGTGAAATAGGTTGAGTATTGCACCAAAAACTCTCGAGAGTACCCAATTAGTTTATTATGGAAAAATCGCACCAGAGGAATGGGGGTAGTTCCTTCGTCGTAAATAAGCTCCTGATTGCGTATACTAACTTGTGAAAGTGTGCTGAAAATAGAAGTTTGCGCGAACCTCCCCTTCCCCCACTCGGTACTGCTGATATACCCGGTAATTCCCGTACACAAAATTATTAGAGTTACTATTGAAACACTCATCGATAGTCTTTTTTTCGACACAAACAAGAGAAGCGGAATAAGCGCTATGGGCACCAGGATTCGGTAAGGATGATAGGTAAAATACGAACCGAGAAGCAGTATTCCTCCCAAGACAAAATATACTGTCTTATTACTTTTTATTCCATTTATCACCCATACTAACCCTGTAAGCATCAGTGCCGCGCCGAGTACCCCTTCCGCTCGCGCTCGGGACATAACAACGTGCCATGGCATAATGGCGAGAACGACACAGGACAGAAGAGCTATATATTTGTTTTTAAAAATCCGCTCCGTAAAAAAATAAAGAGGAAAAACCGTTAAAGCTCCAATAAGCGCAGTTGGGAAACGTACTGCAAACTCGGTCACCCCAAAGACAAATGTAGCAAGTCCTGACAGGTACATTGGAGCAATAATATAGTAATCTCCAAATTTATTGAAATAAAGAAGGGGCCAACGGTTTCCATAGATATCCTTCCCCGTTTCTAGAATAAACCTCCCCACGTACCCACTCAAAACTTCGTCTTCATGAAACCCATACGGCAACACACCTAATTTATACACACGCAAAAAAAGAGCAGCGATAAATACTCCCAATAGAAGAAAAAACGTTGAGTGCTTTTTTAGAATGTTCATAATATATACCCTTTACTTCTCAAAATTCCTAATACACGTTCTTTTTGAGAGTTCAAAACATACATATCCATTCGCAAATCAAAGCCTTCTGGAAACCCTACGACAGTTACATTTTTCATTTTTTCTACCTTGGTATATTTGCCATCCATCCACTTAAGAAAGAACTTACCAAATTCGATTGCCGGAGTCATAAAAATAGACGCGTCGTGTTTATAGATAATATACGTTGGTGGGTGCTCTTCCATTTGACGTAAGAAAGCCTTTGAAAAATATTCATCTTCTCTAAATTGTGGGAGCAAAGAAATATATTTACCTGGAAGTTTTGCTGTTTTAACATAGTATAATTCATTCGGTTCGTACGGCCCGATCCAATAATAATCATCCGTCGTCAACGTTTCATTAATAAATCTTCCGACAGGAGCGAGGTCATAAATTCCGGGCATTTTTTGGGTATACCGTAAATAGAACTTTTCATACGTCGATTTTGCTAAAAATAAACCAGTGAAAAGTAAGTTTACAAACAGAAAAAATAAACACACCTTTCGAAACATCTCTAGGTACGGAGTTTTAAATACTATCTTTTCTGACCTCCACAAAACTACAAGTGCCGAAATAAACCCGAGCGCTACATATACGGCCGCTTGATAATTCATCTCTTCCAGTTTGTTGACATTGGCACGCGGAGAAGAAAAGGAGAGCATAAAAAAATAGAGAACAAAAAGAAGTTTGTTTTCAAAAAATAAAAGGAACATAAATAAAAGCGAGCCGAGCGCCAAGAGTGGCCCAATGGGCAAAAATAACTCGAAGTCTTTAACGCGTGCGAGCTGTACAAGAAAGTTTTCGTGAAAGTTAAAAATAAGTGTGAGCGCAAATTTAAGTGGGTTGAATTGGTTACCCCGTGTGTAGTTGGGGATATCTATATATAACTTGCTGTTGTAATAAATATTTGCCATATAGAAGTCGTAGAGCGAACCCGACAGTATGAGATATAATCCAAAAACAACATACGGAATTGTACAAACTACAGCAAAATGTAAGACCTCTTTAAAATCAAATTTTTTCTTGCACAACAAATAAAGGAGCCATAGGTAGACAAAAATACTGACATACACATACGTCATCGATGAGAATACTAATAGGAAAACCAGAAAAGAAGATATGAATAGTACTTTTTTATTAACTTCTGGTGCGTACGTTTCTGCAAGTAGTAGCCAAAAGATTAAAGAGAAAAAATAAAACGCTAAGCTATCGGACAAATACAAATGCATCCATAAAAAAACCGTTATGAGAGGATACAGTAAGAAGTAAATTGCGTAATAGGGAAAAATTTCCTTACGATTACGCTTAAAATAAATCCCTAGACCCAAAAGTCCTCCAAATAAAAATAACGCCCACCAGACACGAAAAAGAACATATGAGTGAAATGAAATACGAAGGAGAATTGCCGCAAAATACCAGGCAAATGGCATGTGGTGGTCAAAAAAATCTTTATACGGTATTCTGCCTTCGTTTATAAATTTCCCTCCGAGTATATTCACAAATTCATCGGGATATGTTACATACAAAGTATTTGTTAAGAAGATTAGTAGAACGGAGATTATTCCTGCGCCCCATAAAGCAAGCGGAAACCACTTACGGTATTTGTTTATAAATGAGCGCAGCATTGTTGTAGTGTTCTATTATTTGATCCTTTGAACTTATTTTGCACCTTTTCAAATTGAAACACACAGTGAAATGGTCCTTTTTCTGCTGTATCGAACTAACGATATTATATCGCGACAGTAGAATATATGCCATTCCTTTCTTGTCGTCGTCATGGGGAAGCACTGATAAATACGGTGTAGTACTTTTCGCAACTATTTTTCGGGCAAAATATTCTTGAGTATTAAGAGTGAAGGGATCAAAGTTCTGGCGCGCGTAATAGAGCCCATTATATATGGTAAAAAAGAATAGAAAAAAAACTACTGATAACAATCGGGCAGTGCCTCTTGTGGACATTTCCCCCAACCATAAAGCAAATACCAAGTAAAAAATAAGCATATATGTTGCGAGATAGTAGGTAAAAGCTCTACGGAAAAAAATATAACTAGTAAAAAAAACGATACTCATAAGAAATAGAGAAAAATATATTTTATTTTTTTTATTCATATATAAAAATCTTCCGAGAGTGACTAATAAGCTGACGAGTAACACCGACTTTATTAAATCGTTATGAATAAGGTTTGGAAATAAATATGCTTCAAAGATTTCGCCAAAAGTTGTCAGTATATTTGATGACATAGCAGGGTGATTGAGAATAGAAGACTGAATAACACCAATTGCAGTTCTTACAAGAAGTAGATTATGACGAACATCAAAAATTACAAATGGTACAAAAGAAAAGATAAATCCACACAGATACAGAGACTTATTCTTTAGTCCTTTGACTAGATATAAAAGAAAAATGACGTATAGAAATAGTGTTCCGTAATGAATTTGAAAGATTGCCCCACTTATTAAACCAAACGAAATGAGTACGTACCATTTCTTAGCTATACTCTCTTCCCACTTGAGAAAAACAAAAAATAGTATCACCGATAACAAAAAACCCATGTTCAGATTCCATAAAAACCGTGTGTGGAGTAGTGAATATGCTGAAAATAAAATAAGCAAGGAATAAATGATCTTAATGCGCAATGAAAATTGTTTGAGAGATAAAAAAAGCATAATTAATACCACAAAAAACACTGGAATAGAAATAGTCAGAAAAAGCGGGCTTTTATTTATTGCAGCAAATAAAGCAAGAATATAATAATAAAATGGACCAAAGTAAAAACTACCAAGTACCGAATTGAAAGATGTTGCTGGTCCAATGAGTACTGGTTTATGATCGATAAGCATCTGCATTACAATAAGCGCATCTCTCCCCTGGTCGTTCACGAAAAATGCCGTTCTTCCTAGATATGCAAACCTTGTTATAATAGCGAGTGAGATAAGAACTATATGAACAAGCATATCGCTATCATAACGAGTGTGTACCAAAATTACAACATCCTTGCCGACTTTTTTGCTTCTCTCGATAAACAAACATATCGAGATTTCACTGTTTTTTTAACCGATGTCAGCAAAAACAAAAAGGAGATAGATGCCCCTCTGTACTGTACCGTTCTCCATTCCAAAAATAAGGGATATGCCCACGCAATTAACACCGGTATAACTGAAGCAATAACGCAAGGATTTACGTCGTACTTTGTGATGAATAGTGATGTTATTCTTGACCCGCGCTTTGTAGAAATAGCAAAAAATAGTTTAGAAACACACGAACAAAGTATCATTGGAGGAAAAATTTTTTATGCTCCCGGATTTGAATACCATAAAGATCGGTATGCAAGCAACCAGATTGGGAAAGTTCTGTGGTATGCCGGTGGGAAAAATGATTGGAACAACGTACTTACCCCACACCGCGGAGTAGACGAGGTGGACAATGGCCAGTTCAATATATTTGAGGAAACAGATTTTATAACGGGGTGCCTGATGATTTTTGACAAGAAAGTTATAGACAAGATTGGATATTGGGACGAATCGTATTTTATGTACTTCGAAGATTCAGACTATTGTGAACGTGCGAAAAGACAAGACATTCCTCTGTACTACGATCCACAAATAGTTATGTACCATAAAAATGCGCAGTCTACAGGGGGTGCCGGATCTACAACTCATTTTAGAACACAACTTTTTAGCCAGCTCAAGTTTGCTTTTCGGTATGCGCCACTACGGACAAAGCTCCACGTTTTAAAAAATTTCGCAGTATCTTTTCTAACAAAACATAGATAACGTTTGCTATAAAAAAAATAGTAATTATATTTTCCTTCATAATCACCCTTTCTGCACTTCCCCAATCCCCTAACCTAATGTACGGATAGTATGAAAAAAGTAAACCGGAAAAAAATATAAACCATTTTGAAAGTGACTCTCGAAACCATACAACCAAAACAAAAAGGTTAAGGAAATACCACGGTTGCAACACCTGATACATTCGCAGATAAACGAGCAACCCTATTTGCAGGATAAGCGCGACCCATACAAAAACTGATTTTCGGTGAGTTACAAAAATATAGGGAAAAGTAAAATATTTAATACCCAAGGACAATATAAGTAAAATTCGACTGAGAATAGTTCGCTTTCTATACAAGAGATAAATACCAATCAGTGCAATTGACACCCCCACAATATCGTTGTGTGAATTAATAAGCCCCTCAACAATAATTAAAGGGTGTGTTGCAAAAAACACTGCTGATACACGATTCTCTTTTTCAAGCGCCCACACGGCAGAAATATATAAACCAATAAAGAGTAATTTAAAAAACAAATACGCGAGTATTAATTTTCCAAACGAAAAAAAAGATGGGATGAGTGTTAGTAATAAAAAGGCCGGGCCATAGGGGTAAGTTCGGTGCGTCCAATGCATAAAACGAACCCACTGGTCGGATGGAAAATCGAGCGCTCGAAACAAATATGGATTTTTACCATAAAACGTTACAATTTTTGCATCAAAAAGATAATTAAAAAAATCGTGGCTTAAAAAAGGATATGACATAAGCAGCGTTCCCCCAATAAGTAGCGCAACATGAAGAGGTCGAATTGTATTTTTCCTACTTATTAGATAGAAGTGTGCAAGGAACAGTAATACGACAATTGAAGCATATACTAACCACGAATTTGCGCGCTGGTAGTAACCAAATTGAACGGCAATTTCCCTAAATCCTGCCCACCACGAATTATTTACTAATGTAAAGTTTGGATCAACAAGCGCAAATGAGTACAATAATGAACTTATGAGCAGTAAGATATACACGCTTAGAAAGACCATAATATGTATTATAATATGAAAATACAATGAACAGTCAAATAACTATTATCATTCATACGTACAACGAAGAAAAATCGCTCGAAGCATGTATTGCGTCTGCAAAGTTACTATCCAACAGAATTGTCGTTATAGACACGGAAAGCACCGATAGAACGGTAGAGATTGCCAGAGCTGCTGATATACCCGTTTTCTCGTTTCCCCACTCGCTTTATGTTGAGCCGGCTCGAAACTTCGGTATTCAGCACGCTGAAAGTAAATGGGTATTTATACTAGACGCGGACGAGCGGATTACACAGGAATTTGTAAATGAAGTATTGGATGTTATAAATACGACTCAATGTACCTACTTTAAAATACCACGTAAAAATATTTTTGGAGGAATTAAATGGTTACAACACGGCGGGTGGTGGCCAGATTTTACGACGGGGCGTCTGCTTAATAAAGAATCTTTTATTGACTGGCCACAAGAAATACATTCTACCCCACATATGAAGGGCACACTCGGAGAATTGCACGTTCCCTTTTTGCATTACTTCCATGGAGATTTGAGCTCAATGGTACATAAAACATTAATCTACGAGGACATTGAGGCGCAGTTACTCCATAATGCGCAAAGATCCGTTAGAACAACCACTTTTTTTCGCAAATTTATTGCCGAACTCACTCGCCGTCTTATTTTTAAAGCAGGATTTCTCGACGGTACGTTTGGAATAATTGAATCTGTCTACCAGGCCTTCAGCAAAACTATTACGTGGATTTTGCTTTTTGAGAAAAAATTTGTCTTAAATAATAGATTAGAATAGCCACATACAATAGTATAAATACAGTAACTAAAATTTTCATTCCTATTAGTGGGTCTATAAATTGTTCAGTATGGAAATTGAACACATCCCACACATAGACTAAACTCGAAAACTGGAGTAGAGAAAGAAAAAACGCCACAACTCTCATTTTTGAGTTGGCAAGTCCCGTTACTATGGCAAAGAGTACAACGGGCAGAAGGTGACGTTCGTGCAGTCGCGTTAGAAACATAAATACAGTCATCGCAATTAATAATTGCGCCAGCCAAAACAAATACCCGTTTTTAAATTTTCTTGTTAAGAACAATCCCAGATGAACAATCGCCACAAGCAGTACTGTTACTATAAACCCGAAGTATCGAATGGAAATTGTTCCTATAAAAGGCACTCCGTCGAGCGTTTGCCGAATAGATACAACAAGCGACCAAAAATTAAATGCATAACTGGTTGCAAACTCTGACGAAGGTGCAAAAACCATTTTTTGAATATACAATCGAAATGGATCAAACGGGAAATGAACAATGTTGACGAATGGAATAAAAGAGATCCACACAAGAAAAATAAATAAAAGAAATTGTTTTACTGATTCTAAAATCCCCTCTTTTTGGTGTAAATAGAGAAAATAAAATGGAACAAAAATAATCGCTGTTTGTTTTGTGAGAATTGCACACGTTATAAAAATTATTGATACGGTACTTTTTTTTTGAAATAAAAAATACCAACTCAATAACAGAAAAAACAGTGGAATACTGTCAAGCTGAGCCCACATTGAACTGATATACCAAAAAGTTGGAGCAAGCCATAATAAAGCGAGCATAACCAACATATAATTAGTATCCGTACGAAAAATTCTTTTTCCAAAAAACCATAAAACAACTCCTAGGCCTATATCTGCACAAATGGCAGGCAATTTAAGTAGAATCGTCAAAATATAGTCGCTCTGCAATAGCGGAAGCAAGAAAGAAGGGAATATCCCGATGGCAAGATTAAGCTGCCACATAAACCATTTCCAAAAGATAAAGAGGGTGTATAGACCAGTAAACATATAAACGGTAAGTGGTGGATAATTTAAATTCGAAATACCTATTCTTGAGAAAGAAAAATCATAAAGTAGATAAAAACCCTGCTCAAAGCCTGCTTTTCCCCACGAAATATGATTAGTGAGGTCTCCCGAAGTGGCATAAAAAATTCCCCACACTCTAATAAGTATTGCGCTTAGTAGTAATAAGAAAAAAAACAATACACTCTTATTTTTTGTATTCTTCATTGCCAATAAATAAATTTCTGAACAGATAGAAAAAAAATACCAGTGCCGTAAACGCTAATATTCTATAGCTCCAGGGCTCGAACAAAAAAGTCATTGTTTTATTAGTGATTGGATTCCATACATAAACCAAATTCAAAATATGAAAAACCGATAGAACCACATAAACTTTCACTTGTTTCGCTTGTGTAACCAGCACAAATCCAAGTAATGGAATTACCGCTAGAAAATGGCGCTCGTGTAAACGCGTTAGAAACATAAAAGCGGAAAAGGCAACAACCATAAACATTAATAATAGATGATCAAATACTATTTTCTTTTTTCGAAAACTCAATAGCACAACTATGTAGGTAATTGAAAAAATAGTGTACCCCGTCTGTTGAAAATTGATTCCGGTAATAAATGGCTGTAAATCTGAAGCCCCCTGTAAGGGAAAAAACAATGACCAAAAATTGAAAGCGTACCCTGTTATATCTGTCGACGATGTTATAAATAACACCTGTAATGTGTACGCCATTAGTACGGCGCTTACTACACAAACAGAAAAAAAGAATAGTAGTTGTATTATCGATTTATATAATCCATGCCGCTTTAATGAAACTATAAAATAAAGAGGTATAAATATAATTAGTGATTGTTTAATAAGAAACCCCGCCACAAAAAACAAGACAGATATAAAAGGTTTCTCTTTTACTATCCCTACATACAAACTCAACAATAATAAAAATATAGGTATACTATCAAGCTGTCCCCACAATGCACTGTTGTACCAAAGCACCGGATTAAATACAAAAACTACACTCCATAATAAAAGATTTCTTAATTTTTTTTGGTGTCCATAAACAAAAAATAATAGAGCGATACCCATATCAGCCAGTATTGCTGGTAGTTTAAATAATGCTAAAACAACATTTTCTTGATCTATAACATAGACCAGTTGTGAGGGGAAAATGGGTATATATACATTTAACTGCATAATACTATTTCTTATTAATTGATAGGTGCCATATATACTGCTGTACAAAAAGATATTAAGTGGAGGATAATTTGCTGGAGAAACTAATCTGGAGGAGAAATCGCGTTGATAAAAGTCGCTAAAGCCACGTACATATCCCTCTTTCCCCCATTCAAAGTAACTGGATATATCGCCATGATGACCAGCAAAAGAAATTACAACCCGAAATAAGAAACCGAGAACCAAAACCAAACAGAACACTTTTGCCCTCTTATTCATTGTAATAGTATATAATGGTATATATGAAAATTGGCTTTTTTACGCCCTATCTTGATATTATGGGCGGCGGAGAAAAGTATCTCCTTGATATTGCTAAAGCCTGTCATAGTTTAGGATATAAACCAGTATTGTTTTGGAAAAATAAATCTATTATTTCTTCTATTCTAACTCAATTTGGCCCCGATTATTCGTGCGTTGAAATAGATACAACATGGCATTCCGCAAATTCGGTAGTACGGCTTATTAAGACTAAACAATTTGAGGCATTTTTCTACCATCCCGTCGGAAGTTACTTTATGAGTTGGGCTAAAAAGAATTACGCACTGTTGCAAGTTCCTGAAGGTATTCTTATACCAAAGAAAAAACCCGTCAATTCATATAAATTTAATTTTTGGACACCCGTTTATAATTCGCGTTTTACAAAACAGTTTTTTGAAAGAAATTACAAAGAAGTTCAAAAAGGCATTGTTCTCTACCCTACCATAACTACTCCTACAAAAAAATTAGCAACTAAAGAAAAAATTATTCTTTCGGTTGGACGATTTTACGAACACCTCCACTCAAAAAGACAAGATGTATTAATTCAAGCATTTATTGATGCACAAAAACGAAATGTGGTTTTCAAAGATTATAAACTGATCCTCGCTGGGGCATATAAGGAACCTGATGGAAAAAACTATTTACAAAAACTCAAAAAATTAATCGGAAATAATACTGCTATAGAATTGCATCTGAATATTAACACTGATGAATTAACAGACCTCTACGGTCGCGCGCAATTCTACTGGCATGCAACTGGCTACGATTCAAATATAGAAAAGGAACCAGAAAAAGCTGAACATTTTGGCATATCTATTGTTGAGGCTATGTCTTTTGGAACAATTCCAATTGCATACGCTGCAGGAGGACCGATAGAAACTATTATTTCAGAAAAAACGGGTTTTTTGTTTAATACGGTATCTGAGCTCATTACTTACACGGGAAAGCTAATACAGGACCAGTCTCTCTATAAAACAATACAAAAAAAAGCTATTGATCATGTACAAAACAAATTTGGATATAAAGTATTTCAAAAACAAGTAAAAAGTTTATTGATTTAGACCTAAAATATCTATATATGACTCGTCATATTAGCATTATTATCCCGGTATACCGTAATACAACACTATTTCTCCATAACCTTGAAGTAAATAAACCATTTATTAAAGACTGTGAAGTTATAGTGATAAACGATTACCCACAGGATGACATAACTTATGCAGTAAACCAGATAGTTCCGCAGAGTAAAGTTATTTTGCATACCACAACAAAGGGATTCGGACAAACCATTAACGATGGAGTTGCTAAAGCAACGGGACAATATGTATTATTCCTCAATACTGACGTAACATTTGATAGTGCAAGATTTAAAGAATCTGTCCACCTATTTGAAAAAAACCCAAAACTTTTTGCAGTTTCCTATGCCCAAAAAGATCAAGAAAATAACATTCATGGCGGAAACAAAGGTTCGTTTAATAATGGGTTTATTCGACATTCTAAAAGATCGACCAGTGTGCTTTCTCCAAATTTATGGGCAGAAGGCGGCTCTATGATTTGTCGAAAAGATTTATTTGTTAAATTCCAAGGATTTGACCAGTTATATTCTCCTTTTTATGAAGAAGATAAAGATTTGTCGTATGTTGCGTGGAAAAGTGGATATATGGTTCTTTTTGATCCCTCTATAGTAGTAAATCATAATCATGGATCTACTATTGGTTCTTATTTTCAAAAAACAAAAATTAAAACGATTGCACACCGCAACCTATTTATTTTCCACTGGAAAAATATTACAGATACCTCATTTTTTTATAAACACCTTCTTTCCTTACCAAAAATGATCGTATCTACACTCATACAGGGAGATGTAACCTTTTTCATTGGCTTTTTCCAAGCACTAATTAGGTTTCCTACTATAATGGCACAGCGGCATAATCAAGAAAAATATTTTATAAAAACTGATGAGGATATTCTTTCACAATTCAAGACAAATGATACATAGTAATAGAAAAATTCTATTTATCTTGCTTACACTTACGGGTATATCTTTATTTCTACATTTTTTTATGTGGGACACGTCTCCTCCGTGCTTTAGTGTAGATGAGGCAGCGTATGGCTATAATGCCTATTCGATTATGAAAACAGGTATGGATGAATTTGGCCGCTTTTTGCCCTTACGTCTCCAATCTTTTGGAGATTTCAAATTACCTATGTACAGCTACCTTACTATTCCCTTTGTTTTACTATTTGGTCTTACAGAGTTTTCCACTCGATTACCTACCTATCTTGCGGCAATTGGACTTATTTGGGTAATGTATTTCCTTATTGCTGAACTTTCTGGGAATAAACGACAAGCTTTGATTGGTGCTTTTTTTGTTACATTCTCGCCGTGGATTAATACCATATCCCGACACGCACACGAAGTAGTTGTGGCAACCTTTTTTATTACACTCGGCCTTTTATTTCTTGTTAAATATGTAAAAAAACAAACTCTGATTAATGCAATAGCGACTCTTATATTTCTCGCAATAGCTTTATACACCTACCACATAGCACGACTTTTTGTTGGATTGTTTTCGGCTGTATTACTTTTCAAATTTTTCTTTATGCACAAGCAGAATGCAACAAAAAAAATTGTACTAATAGTTTTATCTCTTTGTATTTTTCTTCCCTTCATAATTGCAGAAATTAAGCAGCCACCGTCAAGATTGGGTAGCCTGCTACTAACAAATAATGAGGGCATCGATTTAAAAACAAATGAACTGAAGACTGAATTTAGATATTCATTATTCAGTACAAAAACGTTCGTTATTTTTGACGAATTTTTAAAGCGATATTTTTCATATTTTTCGTCCGATTTTCTTGTTCAAAAAGGTGACGGTATAGCACGTTTCGGTTTCCCCGGAGAAATTCACCCCATAACACACGTAGAATTTATTTTGGCGATTATTGGATTATTTATTTTGTTCCAAAAGAATAAAAAAGTTGCGTTTTTCGTATTGTTCCTTGCGCTTATTTCACCCCTCCCCGCTGCATTCACCTGGCAGGAATATGCGTTGACTAGAGCTTTCTATTTGATAATCCCACTCCTTGTTTTAGCGAGTTATGCTGCAGAATCTCTACTAAGAATAAAATATAAATTCAAAATTCTTTTTATTGGATTTATAATGGTTTTTTACTTTTTATATATTGCCAAATCGTGGGATTTTGTCTATTTTCATTATCCAAAACGAGCAGAGGTAGTTCGCTCGTGGTTTTGTGGATATAAAGAACTGACGACTTTTATAAAAGATAATTACAACACGTATGACCGTTTTTATATAACACAGGAGGTTGGACAACCATATATTGCTATTTTATTTTACACACGATACAATCCGACTTTATATCAAAAGCAGATATCTATGGGCCCAAAAGACGAATATGGTTACACCAAAGTAAATTCATTTGATAAATATATTTTTGACATTAGTAGTTTTGATAAACAAGTAGATAAGAATGCAGTTTATGTATTTTCAGAATCCGAAGCAAAGAACCGAAATATTAAATACGAAGATGCAACACATATTAAAGTATGGACTGAAGAAATGTTTTGGATTTATATACCAAAAAAGATTTCAAACCACAGTAAAATACCCATATGAAATGCGATTGATGAAAGAATGTTCTTCCGTAAATGGAAAAGTATACTCGTCATGAAACTCAACAAAAAGTTGAGCAATAAATTAAAGAACAATGCTTGACCGCTGATTTTCGCTGTTAATGCGCTTGGTAAATACAAAACAAAAAATAAAGATGCGGAGATAAATAGAGAGACTAAAAACTTTCCTGTATATTTCTCTAAATAATTGAATAGAAATCCTCTCCCTAGTATTTCCTCTGTAAAGGATGTCGCAAATGCTAAGGTGAGTAAGTATCCAAATTGTGCAAAATTAAGAGATTGTATAGTTGTAATTTTTGCTCCACGTGAAGTAGCGAGAAGTAATACGCCACTCCCGAGTACCACACAGAATAAGCTTAACGAAAGCAGAAGTTCGAGGCCTTTTTTTTTATGTGGAAAACCGACCGCAGAAAGAAAGAACCGTTCCTTTGGCTCAAACCGTTTAATATAAAATAAAATCGGCAGTAAAAAAACCATTGGTTTAGCAATGAATTCGCTAAACCACACGGGTGGTTGTAAGTACGCACGAAAAAAACTCCATATTATTACTATAATTCCCCATATGGTGAGCATTCGCTCGATCTGAAGTTCGGAATGAGGTAACGGTGATGTTGCTTTCATTAGAAAAATGATAGTTGATTTGTATCTTGTTTGTCAACAACAACGAGCGCCATATTTTTTTTCATCATCTGCTTTTTAACACTAATTAATGAATATGAATCTAGAAATATGGAAAGTTCTTGATTAAGGTATGACTCGGGCACTGCCGTGTCTTGGAGAGTAAAATTAACATCAACGTCTGTGCGAATACGAGCCAAGTCCTGTGAAACAAATGCATTCTCTCGATTCGTTAATAACAATTCTTTCGTTCGAAGATCTAATTCTTCAAGATGATTATAAATTCCAGCAAGTGACTTATATTTCGCCAATAAATCTTGAGCTTTTTTGGGACCAATTCCTTTTACTCCGCTGTAATTGTCTGAAGAATCTCCAACGAGAGCTTTAAAGTCCACAATAAGTTCTGGACCTATTCCCATTTTTCCTTTGACTGCATCACAATCCATGTAAGAGATGGTACTTACTCCAATCTTTGGCATAATAATGGTTGTGTCTACAGTAACTAATTGTAGAATATCTTTATCTCCGGTGAAAATATACATATGAAGATCGGGTAATTGTTCATGTGCCTTTTTTGTAATTGTCCCTATAACATCATCTGCCTCAAACCCCTCTTTCAGAAAAATTGGCATTTTGGCCTTTACACAAAATTCTTGCGCAAGGGGAATTTGAATTTTAAACTCATCTGGCGCCTTGGGTCGCTGCGCCTGATACGTAGTGAGGATCTTTTTACGAAAAGAGGGTACGGGAGTGTCAAAACAAATTGCCATATAGTGAGGAGCAATAGTTTCTCGTAAGGTGATAACCATTTTCGCAAATCCGTGTAGTGCGTTCGTCGGGACTCCTTTTGAATTGGTAAGAAGCGGCAATGCATGGAAAGCTCTATGTAAAACCGCTGATGCATCAAATAGAAGTAACTTTTTCATTGTTATTTGTTGTCCCACGCGGGACAAATGCTTTTAAAGGGACACCAATTACAATAATATCCTTTTACTGGCTCAAAATTGCTATTTTGCATCTCTGTTATTGTTTTTTGTATATTCTCCTGAATCTTTGTAAGATCACGGTCTTGTGCATTCACACTGAATTTTTTTTGTTCATCCAAATAATAGAATGTTAAAACTAAATTTTTTTTGTCTGCAGAAATAGTGTTTTTATCTAATGCAGCAAGCGCATAAATACCCAGCTGTAACGATTTTTTCAACTCATTTTCTGCAGGCATTTTCCCTGTTTTATAATCTATTATTTCTATCTTTGTTCCTTTTTTATCTACACGATCAATCTTTCCCACGATTGATGCAAAGTTCTTTTCAAGTGGTATTTTTATGGTGAATGGTTCTTCAAGATATAAAATACTTCCATGACCTGGATGAAATTCATTGAAATATTTTTCAAGAAGGAGAATCCCATGATCCACTGCTTTTTCCCGTTCGTGCTTCGACACATAGCCAAAAGGTATAAAATTTTCTCTAAAAAATTGTATTAATTCTTTTTGTCCCACCTTTTCGTCATTTTGAATACTACGATAATACAACTCTAGAGCTTTATGTACGCTTGTGCCAAATGTAAGCGCGGAATTTTCGGGCTCAGGGATACGGAGTAGGTAACGATATTTATATTGCCGAGGACATTTTTCGAAAGCTTCCATTTGGGTAAAAGAGTATTTGTCAATGAGTTGTTTCTTAAGTACTTTTTTCAAATCGTTAGTAGGTTTCTTTTTTTGTGCAATTTCAAAAATTGACAGCTGATTTACACTCGATTCTATTTTCATAAGTACCTTTTGGACTTCCTTTTCGCCAAGCGCTTCATAAATAAATGGAGAAAGCTTTCGTTTTCTTTTGCCATCGTTATATTGATCGGCAAATGAAAAAAACAATTTATTTTGAGCACGAGTAATTCCCACATAAAAAAGTCTTCTCTCCTCTCCTGTGTGCGCATCATTCACTGGTAAATGCTCTTTCACCAGTTCATCAGGAATTGGTAATATATCTCCCCGTCTCCGCGTCGGAAAACGATCAACGACACAATTCACCAAAAACACTACGGGAAATTCGAGCCCTTTCGCTGCGTGGACAGTGAGAATTTTTACTGCATTTCTACTATCTTCGTTGAGCTCCTCTGACAGGGGCGATTCACCCATTTCCTGTGCCAGAGTTACCGCGTCCACAACTTCTGCTACCGTAGCTTCTCCTTGCTCTCCCTCCATTCTTTTTACTTTCAAAAAAAAACGAGTTATATTTTGAAGACGTTGCTCGTCTTGTTCAGATTGAATGGCAGTTAATAACTTTAAATACCCACTTTTTTCTAAAAAAGAAAATAAAATACTTAGCGCAGGCGCCCGTTCGGCATTATTCATAACATGAATTAATAATTCATAGATATTTTTAATATGTTTTTTCGTTTCTGGGGTAAAAAGTGGTACGTGTTTTTTATATTCTTCTGCGGAATCGGTACAACAGATAAGCAAAACCTCAAACAAGGAACGACTGATCCGTTTAGCAAAGCTTGTTAGTTGAATAAGGTCGAGAGTACTAATATTGAAAATAGGCATACTTAAAACACGATATAAATGTATTGAATCGTGTACATTCCGAATAAACATCAGTAATGAGATAAGGTCGCGAATTTCCGATCGATTATATAAAAATCCAGGACCTAGAAATTGATAGGGAATTCCTTGTTGCTCAAAAACTTGAATAAATGGCTTTGCATGGTCGTTTGCACGCACAAGCAAAGCAATGTCTTCATAAGAAAAATTCTTTTTCTCGGTTACTATTTGTATTTCACGAGCTACTTTCTCTGCCTCATTTGAACCAGATAATGCGTGGAGAAGTACTGGATATTCTTTTTTCTCTCCTCGAGATGCTACCAACTTTTTAGAAATACCTAATGATGTTTCAAGAGTATCGGGATTGTTATGGGTAATGAGTGAATAGGCACTGTCAAGTATCTCTTGATACGATCGATAGTTGATGTTGAGGACAAACATACGAGCGTCTTTGTAGTCCGATTTGAAACTCAAGATATTTGAAATTGAAGCACCACGAAATTTGTATATAGACTGGTTATCGTCTCCGATAACCGTTAACTGCGGATGAGATTGCGCCGGAAAAAGTAACTTAATAAGTTCATATTGAACGATGTTCGTATCCTGAAATTCATCTACTAAACAATGGGTGAACTGTTTTTGTAGTCTATTGACAATATGTTTGCGTTGCGATAAAAGTTGTACTACATAAAATAAAAGATCAGAAAAGTCCATTACATTTTCTTTGCGTTTTAAATTTGAATATGTTTGGTACATTTCGGCAAGTTCTTTGTTTTTGACCGACTCTTCTTTTTCTTCATCTGTCGTTGCTATTTTTGATTTCTTTTCGACATATTTCAAATAGTTTTCGGGAGATATATTCTCCTCTTTTAATCGAGAAAAATGAGTTAAGGCCGCGTCAATAAACCCTGTTGGATTGCCAACCGAACGGAAATAAGATAATGAAAATTTGTGAAGATGAGATTTAAAAAACAGCACCGAATCTGTTCCTGTTAGGAGTCTATACGAAGGACTTATTCCTATATGTGTCCCGTTTTCTCGCAGTATTCTGTCCGCAAAAGAGTGAAAAGTCATTATCCACGCTTCTGTATACCCATATGGTAGCGCTTTATCAACTCGCTCTTCTATTTCTCCTGCTGCTTTCTCTGTAAAAGTAAGTGCCAGAATGCAACGTGGAGAAATTTTTTTATCTACTACTAGACGTTTAATTTTTTCGGTTAGAACACGTGTTTTCCCTGTTCCAGCTCCCGCAATAATAATTGAGGGGCCAGATGTGAAATTGGTAGCCGCTTCCTGTTCTGTGTTTAACAGCAACTTACTCATGTGTTGTTTCAAGCAGTTTATTTGTATCTAATTTTTGCCCCATTTTCATGAAATTTTTATTTACGAGTTGCAATTGGCTGTATGCATTGCCAAAATGTTTATCTAATATCCCTAGAGATTCATTTATCTGTGTGTAATCTGCTTGCATTGCTTGCAACAGAGAAAGAACCTCTTGGGTTTTCCTTTCGAGAGATTGGCCTTGAAAAGACATTAATATAACACGAAGATATGCATAAAAACTCATAGGAGACACCACAAGTATCCTTTTCTCTTTAGCAAATTCTGTTAAAACCTCGCTCTGTATAACTTCATAATAAACAGATTCCGCCGGTATATACATTACTGCGTAATCCATAGTCTGCTCACCCGGTACAATGTATTTTTTTGAAATTGTCTCTATATGTTTTTTAACATCCTGTATAAACCTTTTTTTATATTGTTCACGGAGCGCTAGTTCTTCTTCCTTGAACATTGCCCGAATATTTTCCATGGGGAATTTTGCGTCGATAGAAAGTAAATGTTTTCCCACGTAAAGTAAGGCATCGACTTTCTCTCCGCTCTTAAAAGAGTATTGAAGTTTGTACATTTCTTTAGGCAAGCACTGTTGGAGCATCTCTGCAAGCACTGCCTCTCCCATGCTTCCTC
Organism: uncultured Gammaproteobacteria bacterium; assembly: GCA_964358525.1. Taxonomy (GTDB): domain Bacteria; phylum Patescibacteriota; class Microgenomatia; order UBA1406; family UBA1406; genus CAYHPU01. Next base: position 4,874 of record CAYHPU010000005.1, on the reverse strand, counting down.
TGAGCTTTGGGTTTCGTAAATAGTCCTGGAGATCTTTCATTGATCTTCCAATTTCACTCATTTCGCCAATGCTACGCTGCAAGCCTCCAATTACTACCGCTGCATGGTCAAGGCGAGTATTGAATTCACTACTTTGCTTTTGCAACATACTGGTAAATTGTTGTGATAGAACGTCTTGACGTTTGTTTGCTTCGGTCACCGTAGTCATTAATTGTTTGAGGTATTCGAAGAAGACAAAAAAGACGATTGAAAGGATAATCCCTATTCCAATAAGGAACACTATAATCAATTGAGCCGTCACTCTAATTTTTTTCTAAACTCTGTTAACCGATCGGTATATTTATACCTCATTTTGAAAATATCAGTAGCTATTGTGTCATTCCAGAAATTTTCCGATTCCAGAATATTTAAAAAATCTTCAAAATTGACTTCTTTTATTTCTATTCTTTCCCCTGCGTCTAATTTTTGTGGGGCTGTTTTTTTACAGTTACGGGCAACATAGAAATACGTTGACCAGTCTATCTTACCTTCTGAATGATATATCTTTATTAGTTCCCAATCTGTTGATTCGAGTCCAGTTTCTTCAAGTAACTCTCTTTTGGCAGTAAATAGAGGCTCTTCTCCTTCTTCTTGCCTTCCACCAAAAAAAGTATACGTACGAGATTTACCTGGTTGCTCCTCGTACGAAAGAAGTATTTTCCTTTTAAAAATAGGGATTATTTGTATTGTTGCTGGGCGTTTAAGTGCTTCAAATATTGCCGTCGAACCATCGTACAGTTTTTGATTCCATTGATAGACATCAAATATGATACCTTTAAAAACTTGTTTTGCATGTTCGGGAATTTTCATAAGTCTTGTACTTTTAGTAAATATCAAACTGTGCAAGAAGTTTTTTGTTTCCTTCTATTTGGTAATTTAATAAATCTGCATATATACCACTTCGGGTTGAAAGATCTTTAGGACTTCCTTGGTCAACGATCTTCCCCTCATCCAGTACTATTATGGTATTCACATTTTGTATAGTTGAAAAACGGTGAGCAATTATAATTACTAACTTGTCCCGCATAAGATTTTCGAGCGCTTCTTGTACTTCACGTTCAGATTTTGAATCTAAACTAGACGTTGCTTCATCTAAAATAAGTATGGGCGCATTCTTTAAAATAGCGCGGGCAACTTGGATACGTTGTTTTTGTCCACCTGATAAGCGCACTCCCCGTTCCCCCACTTCGCTATCTAATTTTTGCGGTAATTTCATAACAAAATCATATGCATTTGCTTTCTTAAGTGCCTCAATAATCTGCTCGTCTGAGGCGACCGAACCATAAGAAACATTTTCACGAATAGTCGTTGAAAACAGTTCGTTTTCTTGAAATACGAGTGCAATATTGTGACGAATAATTCGATGATTTAAGGCTTTGTAATTTTGTTTTCCCATTAAGACGACACCTTGTGATGGGCCATACAGTTTTAGTATTAGATTGACAATGGTAGATTTGCCTACCCCACTATGTCCAACCAACGCAATTTTCTCATTTGAATGTAAGGTGAAAGAAACGTCTTTCAATACTTCTTCTGAAGTCTCATATTTGAAATGTACATTTTTAAATTCAATTTCTGGATCCTTGAGTAATTCAAGTTTTTGTTCTCTGTCAAATGGCTCTTTTGAAGATAATGCAAGTATCTCAAAAAACTCTTTTGACCCACTTTCTGCCATTTGGATTTCGGTCAATATGTAAGACATTGCAAAGAGCGGCCGACGTGCTTGATTAAGTAATTGTAAAATTAATACCATTTCTCCGATGGTAAGCCATCCACGAAATGTATTGTAGAAGGCAATAATATTTATTATCGCCATAATAACAATTAAACTAAGGTTACGAAAAAAATCGTAGACATGAAATGCGTTACTCTGTTTTGCATAGAGCGCATTACTTTTGTCTAGATTTTCTGAGATTATAGAAAACTCGTTCGGCTCATTATTAAATCCTTTGACAAGTTTGATATTACTAATAACTTCCTGAATTCGACCACGAGAATAATCTTCAATTTTATTCTTTTTAACCTCTTCTTTTCCCCATTGTTTCGTTGAAAAATAGCTAATTATTAAATACGTTGGAAATAACAAAAACGTAAATAGTCCAATCCACACATTGTAGTAAGACATTATAAAAATGGTAAAAATGCTTTGTAAGAACGTTGGAATAATGAAATTTGAGGCAGTATTCAAGAATCCATGAATGGTAGAAATACCGCGACTGAGTTGATTCACCATTTTACCTGATAATTCAGAATCAAAATGGCTCTGGGGAAGAGATAATATCTTTTGATAAAAAAGTTCTGTAAGAAACTTGTTCATTCTTCCTGCGGTATGATCACCGATTCGCTCTGTTATAACCATTAAGATAACACTTGCAAAGCTCACACAAAAAGCAACAGATATAAAAAAGATAAGTGTATTAATGTTGCCTCCTGTTCCACGAACACGTGCAACTATCTCATCGACAATATATTTAGACAAAACGGGAGCAATTAATTCGAATATGGCTGTTACAACAATCAAGACAGCCAATACGCACACCAATCTATAAAGTGGTCTCGCAATACGAATTATATTTCCAATATTTTTCATGTGTTTTATGGCTGTTTTTCAAATTCAAAATGGGTCATCATATTCCCAATCTCATAAACGGCTTTATATGATGAAATCGGGAGACTTTCGTCACAAATATACGGAATAACATACTTTAGCTCAGCTAGTAAGTTGTCTAAACATATTATTTCACCAGAAGTCATCCAACAGAACTTTCCGTCGGGTGTAGACGAAGGTGCTTTACCACTCACATAGTCAGCCACTAACATATGAAAAAAGAATTCTCTATTTAGATCTTTTAAATAGGCATTTCCTGTCGCACGAATCCGGAGGTTTTTAATTTTAAGTCCTGTTTCCTCAAAAACTTCTCTTTTTGCACATTCAAACAGGCCCTCGTTAAACTCTCGATGCCCTCCAGCAGCCATCCAAACATTCGGAAGAATTTTCTTCTTAGAATCTCTCAGAAGCATAAGATATTTATTTCCTTTTTTTACAAAACATTCGAGAGTAACCGATATATTCCGTTGCATTTTTGGTGGGTCCAGCGGGGTTCGAACCCGCGACCAATGGCTTAAAAGGCCACTGCTCTACCAGCTGAGCTATAGACCCAAAACAGGAAATTATTATAACACACCAGGGGTTTGCCTTATTCCTTAATTTTAAGAATTTTCTTTATAGAATGGAGGATTTGTTTGCGATGATGAGGATCTTTAAGTATGTGGTATATGGGTGGCGCAACTGATACAAAAATTATTCCGATAATAATTGGTAAAAGATATTTATCTACGTCAGGAATCAAACTTCCCAAAAAGTACCCAGCGAGTGTAATTCCAGCGCCCCATAAAATACCACCAATAATGTTATAGGCAAGAAATGTTTCATAATGCATATCACCAATACCCGCTATAATTGGAGCAAACGTGCGGATAAGTGGTATAAATCTTGAAATAATAATTGTCTTTTTCCCGTATTTTTCATAAAACTCTTGTGCTTTAATTAAGTTATCTTTATGAAAAAAGAATGAATCTTTCTTATGAAATAATTTTTTGCCTACTCGCTGCCCAAAAACATATCCTACGCTATCACCTATTATTGCCGCAATCACAAAAAGGGGAGCCAATAGGTAAATGTTAAAGATTCCTTTTGAAGCGAGAAATCCTGCAGTAAAAAGTAAGCTGTCTCCAGGCAAAAAGAAACCAATCAGAAGACCTGATTCGGCAAATATTATGGAAAATAATACAAAATAAGCAAGCACCACCCCGTACGAAGCAAGTGACCGAAGTAATGTGTCGAGTTGCATAAGGATGTTATTATATACTACTTCTTGACCTTTTTCTTTTTTCTCTCTTTTAACGCCACGCTAAGTACTTCGTCTATGTGTCGGACAAAAACGAATTTAAGTTCATCGAGTGTTTGTTTTGGAAGTTCTACTAAATCTTTTTCGTTATCCTTTGGCAAAATAACCGTCTTGATTCCGGCTCGATGAGCCGCAATAACTTTTTCTTTGACGCCGCCAATTTCCAATACGCGACCACGGAGTGTTACTTCTCCCGTCATTGCTACATCTTTTCGTACTAGCATATCGGTTAATGCTGAAATAAGCGCCAGTGTTATTGCAACTCCAGCAGATGGTCCATCTTTTGGAACAGCTCCTTCAGGAACATGAATATGAATATCAATACTTTCATAGAAATCTTTTTTTAGTTTGAATTTTTCCCAACGAGTACGTACATAAGACAGAGCTGCCTGTCCCGATTCTTTCATTACATCTCCCAAATGGCCAGTGAGAGACAACCTTCCTTTGCCCGGCATAATAGATACCTCAATAAAAAGTATTTCTCCACCTGCCTGTGTCCATGCGAGCCCCGTTACCATACCAACCGTGTCCTCGGCTTCGGCCATATAAGAACTGTATTTATATGGCCCGAGGTGTTTTGCAATATCGATTGGTTGAATAATGATTGGTTTTATTCCAACAGGGGTCATATTATCTTTTGTTATTTTTTCTGCAATTTCTCGCGCTATTTTTCGAAAAACCGTCGCAACCTGGCGCTCAAGCTCGCGAACTCCTGCTTCACGGGTATAACGATCTATTATTGTTTTAATTGAGTCGTGAGAAAAAGAAACAGCAAATCTATTTAAACCATGTGCCTCTTTTTGTTTTTTTGTTAGATATGTTTCTGCAATCGCAAATTTTTCGTCTTGTGTGTAACCCGGAAAATGAATTACTTCAAGACGATCAAGTAACGCTGGAGGAATAGTATCGAGTATATTTGCCGTTGTA
>CAYHPU010000004.1:30741-33081 GCA_964358525.1 uncultured Gammaproteobacteria bacterium | reverse complement strand
ATTTAAATTATTCTAATTTTTTATTTAGGAACAATAAGATTGTAGGAGTTGTTGATTTTGATATTAGTTTTTATACATACTTCATTTATGATATTGCAGCTATTATTTATTGGTGGGCGTGGCCACCGAAAACTGGGTTTAATGTTGAGAAAATGCAGTTTGTTTTAAAAGAATATTCAAAGAATAGAAAGTTGAATAAAATCGAAATCGAACATATCTATGATGCACTAAAATTGATAATACTCTTGGGAATAAGTTGGTCCAGCGAAGAAGATTTTGAACAGGATAAGAGGAAGATAGAGTATTTGAATTTAATAGGCAAAGATAAATTTGTAAAGGAAAGTAGGGGTAGTTGGGAAGGTAAGGGTAAATAAGGGTGAGAAAGGGTATTTACATTGAGGGTTGCACCCTCGAGTACAGGGAGGCACCTAGGAACCATGTTTGGGCGAATTAAAATGCCCCTACAGGGAACTGGATCCCCGCCTTCCCCGAAGGGGAGCTTTCAGCTCGCGGGGATGACAGACCCAGTTATTTACACGTTGCGGGTTTGAGATAGCCGGCAAGACTTGCTTCTTTTTCTGTACAAAACCATTGCTCCCCCAGATCTTTTTCTACTTGCACAAATTTGTATTGCGCGCAGGTTGGTAGATAATACAAACTTCTGCCAGAAACTCGTTTGTTTTCTAAATTTCCTTTTATAATACATTTCGGATTATCTAAATTTGTCACTGATTGACATTTATCACTGAAAATCCCTTTACGATATGTCTTTGCCTTCATTGCCAATGTTTTTAATAGTGCCGTTTTTGACGTTTTGTCGGAATGATAACGTACCAAACCCGACGAGATCAGCTTCTCATTTATCATCGCCCCACCTGAATAAACAAGACCCATCATTCTCCCTTTTTGGTCTGAAATTTGTTCTTCAACAGATATTTTACTGTCTTTTATAAGGGATTCTAAAAGCGTTTTTGCTTCTTGACCACCGCAGTACTTGAGTTCTGGCGCGTCCAAATGGCGCAGTCTTAATCGCGTTTTATTTTCAAGTATCAATGTATCGCCGTCATAAACTGAGAGTACTTTTATTACGTTCTTATTGTTGTTAGAAAGAACTCGATATCCCAAATATAAATTGAGAATAAGAGAAATAATAGAGAGAGGAATTAATAAGAAACGGAACCACATAGAATGAGTATACATCAGTCGAAAATTCTCAATGAAGGACTAAAGGAAATTACAGGATTTTAAGGGAGGTTAAGGGTGGTTAGGAAGTTAAGGGTAAGTAAGGGTCTTAGAGTTAATATTGGTCTACGGAAATACCGAGGTCTTTGGGGCCGAAAGCAAGGGGAAGGAGTTCTGAAATCTTCGCCACAACAATTTTTGTCATTTTGGTATTACTCATAATTACTTCAATATCACCTTCCGAATCGAAATCTTTTCCACGACCAATTACCACAATAGCGCTAAATTTTCTCTTTCCTTGACTTACTGCTGAAGTTATTGCGCTTCGAGGAGAAGGTTTTGATAGGTTGGCGAGAGTTGCTTAAAGGGAATCATTTACCCCACCTTAATCCTCCCCTATCCGCCAGCTGGCGGAGGGGAGGCCAGAAGTTTGGGTAAAGGAGTCACCTTGGAAAGGGCGGGGAGACCCCGCCCCTACATTAATATTTGATATACTCACCAATAAATGGAGAACTGTAGAGTTGAGAGGATAATTTCTCGCCTTTTGAAGAAATTTAATACGGCCATCGAACTGAATTATTCTACCCCGTGGGAACTGCTGGTAGCGGTTGTTCTTTCTGCACAATGTACTGACAAGCGAGTGAATATTGTTACGAGTACTTTGTTTAAAAAATACAAAACTATTAGCGATTATGCAAGCGCTTCTCCGACCGAATTTGAAAATGATATCCGTTCTATTGGATTTTTTGAAGTAAAAGCAAAGTACATACAAAAATCGGCACGAATACTTCTTGAAAAATTTAATGGAATACTCCCCAACACAATGGCCGAGCTTATTACCCTGCCGGGGGTTGGAAGGAAAAGTGCCAATGTACTCCTTTCAACAATCTATCATAAAAACGAGGGCGTTATTGTTGATACCCACGTAAAACGTCTTGCGCAACGGCTTCGCCTTGTATCACTAACCGAGATAGGAGGACACGATACAGTATTTGAAAAAATAAATAACATAAAGATTATAGATTTTATACGCGACGCAGACCCTGAAAAGATTGAGCAAGTATTAATGAAAATAGTCCCCCGAAAAATGTGGGACACGTTTTCCCACCTTATTGTAAAATTAGGGCGGTATGTGTGTAAGGCGCAAGGGCCTTTATG
>CAYHPU010000004.1:0-30641 GCA_964358525.1 uncultured Gammaproteobacteria bacterium | reverse complement strand
TTAACTATTAACTACTAACTAGTAACTAAAACAAAAAAATGGATGCGGTTGAAGAAATAAAAAAGAAAATAGATATTGTTGAATTTGTCGCAGGTTATATAACGCTGCAAAAGGCCGGACGCAATTTTAGATCCCCGTGCCCTTTTCACCACGAAAAAACACCTTCGTTTGTTATTTCTCCTGAGCGGCAAATTTGGCACTGTTTCGGCGCATGCAACGATGGTGGCGATATTGTGAAATTTTTAATGAAATGGGACAATATTGGCTTTGGAGAAGCGCTTAAAATACTTGCACAGCAGGCAGGAGTATCTCTCACTAACAGCACTTTCGACGATAAACTCTATACCCACAAACAGAAATTGCTATCTATTACAACACTTGCACAAGAATTTTACGCGTTCTTTTTCCAGAAACACGCGCTTGGAGAAAAAGCACGTTCCTATGTAACAAACCGTACCGTAAATATGAAAACGGCGGAAAAATTTGGCATAGGGTATTCTCCTAATTCATGGAATAGCCTTTCCAAATTTATACTGAAAAAAGGATACACATACCAAGAAATGGTAGACGCAGGGCTTGTAATAAAATCAAGCCAAAATTCGTACTACGATCGTTTTCGCGGCCGCCTTATGTTTCCACTCGTTGACAGTCGAGAAAACGTTATCGGATTTTCCGGCCGCCTCCTCGTCCAAAACGCCAAAGAGGTTAAATATATAAACAGTCCCGAAACGGAGCTTTACCACAAACGAGAACACCTCTTTGGAATTAACCATGCATTAAAGTCAATCAAAGATAAAAATGAAGTAATTGTCACCGAGGGGGAATTTGACACCATACTTGCCCACCAGAATGGATACACCAACACTGTTGCAATAAAAGGGTCCGCGCTTACCCCCGACCATTTGCAATTTCTCAAACGAATTACTCAACGTATAACTTTTGCCCTTGACATGGACCCCGCCGGTAGTGAAGCCGTACGACGTGGCATTGCCGAGGCTGAGCACTTTGACTTTCAGATGGAAGTTCTTCGCTTTGAAGGAGAGAAAGACCCTGCAGACATATTAGCTACAGCTCCCCATGAGTTTCTTGCAGCCTATAAACACAAAATTCCCATGTATGAATTTATAATAACGAGCGCACTTAAAAAATATGGTGAGACTGATATATACATGCGTAAAAATGCCGTGGAAGAAGTATTGCCACATATAGCACAAATAAATAATCCCATAATTAAAGAGCACTACTTAAAACTCTTGGCATCAAAAACACAAATAGATTTAGATACGGTAAAAAAATCGTTATCTGATGTATGGAAAAAGAAATTGAAAAAAATAATTCCAAAAACTCAACTTGTGGTAGCAACTGCCCGAAAGCGCGAAGAACTTCTTGAGGAGTATTTGCTGGCGCTACTTATGCAAACAACCGAGCAGGTATACTTTTTCGAAACAGTACAAAGTACATTAACCGACATTGACTATTATTCAAAATCTACTGCTCAATTTATTAGTGAAGCGCGTAAGATTTTCACCTCACACCGGGACACTTTCGTGGCAGAGCTTGCAACAACACTCCCCACTCACCTCACGGAGTTGTACAATAAAGCACTCCTTCTGTCACTTCAAAACGACAAAACCAATTGGCAGCGAGAGATAAAAAAAACGGTTCTCGAGATAAAGCGTTTGGCACTTCGCGCTAAACTTGTCAAAGTTCTCGAGGAAAAGAACGAAAATGCCGCTCAAAACATTATGTCTGAGCTAAAACAGGTGGAAAAAGCCCTGCAGGTAGTATAGAATGAGAGGGCTGTATGATAAAACAAGTTCGTGATTTTATTGCCGAAGGCGAGGAAACCGGATTTGTAGTTATGGAGGACATCCTTACTCTATACCCCGAACCTGAAAAAAATGTATCCGATCTTGACGTACTCTTCGACATTCTCCTTGAAAAAAATGTTGACGTTTTTGAAAACGTCTCTACCCGCGAGGAGCAAGAAGCACGGCTGACAGCAGAGGAACTCGAGAAAGAACTTGAGGGAATGATTAAGCTCGGTAAGGGCGAGTCGCTTGACCCTATCAAAATCTACCTCAAAGAGATTGGACTACACCCGCTACTCACCTTTGAACAAGAAATTTTTTACGCTAAAAGTTACGAGAAAGGAAACGAAGATGCGCGAGAAAAACTCGTGGTTTCTAATTTACGACTTGTTGTTTCTGTTGCCAAAAAACATATTGGCCGTGGACTTTCCTTCCTCGACCTTATCCAAGAAGGTAACCAAGGCCTTATGAAAGCAGTTGAAAAATATGACTGGAAACGAGGATTTAAATTTTCGACCTATGCCACGTGGTGGATTCGTCAGGCCATTACCCGCGCGATTGCTGACCAATCTCGTACTATTCGCATTCCGGTTCACATGGTTGAGAACATAAATAAGCTCTATAAAGTGCAACGACGCTTAATGCAGAAATACAATCGCACTCCTTCAATTGACGAGCTGAAAAAAGAACTCGAAATGAATGAAGAAGAGGTAAAAAATTTATTCCGCATTTCACAAAAAACTACATCTCTTTCAACAACCATTAATGATGAAGAGGACGCCACGCTTGAAGACTTTATAAAGGACCCCAACCAAAGCAGTATTTACGATAATGTTACGAATAAATTTATCAAAGAATATTTATTTGAAGTACTTGATACATTAACTCCTCGTGAACGAAAAGTGCTCGTGCTCCGTTATGGACTTGAGGACGGTAAACCCCGCACACTTGAGGAAGTTGGAAGGCAATTTAATGTAACGCGCGAACGTATACGCCAAATTGAGGCAAAGGCAATTCGAAAATTAAAACACCCCTCCCGCGCAAAGAAACTAAAAGGGCTACTATAGATAAATCCGAAATTCGAATATCGAATCCGCCAGCTGGCGGACGAAACAAATTCTAAGCACTAAATCATAAATTTACCCCTCCTTAATCCTCCCCTATCCGCCAGCTGGCGGATTCGATATTCGTGCTTCGTATTTGAATTTAGACTTTTTTTCGTTGTGTAGAGAGGTAAAATCCAAAGAGGGCGAAGAGGAGGCCTGGGGCGATTATGTTTACATACCGCACTGTTTGCTTAACACTATCTGTTGTTTCGGGTAATTGAATAAAGCCAGTGTCTCTGTATTTTATATTCGACAATATACCTTTGCTTAAATATCCGTCCATTAATTTACTGATAAAGTCTATATTCGAAATACTCCGACTGTTGAAATCGTCTTCAATAAGGCGACTATTCCCAATGACGACTAATTTCCCCGCATTACCCGTGCTTTCAACAGCTAAAACGGGCGAGGTAAATTGATCTCGTGGCAGCTGTACATTGTTTGTTGGCAAAACATTTTGAACCCCCGACACAAATCCGCTCCCTTGCGGAGCAGACATGAGGACAGAAGTATCTTTCGTATTATTTTGCTTAATAGATGAACTCCAGGGCATTATAAGTGGCATATCTTTTACTGCAGCTTTTATCCAGTACGGATATTTCACCACATAATTCATAAATCCCGATCGAAACGACGCAGTCTCAGAATTATTTGATACGACAAGGTCTTTGTTCAGTTCGATAGTATATTTTTTTAGAAGTGCATTAATGTTACTTTTTGATGCGGTTACCGCAAGACTATCATCTACCCACACCCCGTCTGCCAAAACAAGGAGTGTTTTCCCGTTTTTAACAAACGTATCTAGCGTAGTAATATCGTCGCTTGTGAGTTCCGTTTTTCGATCGTCTTTATAAATAAGTCCGTCAAGTACATAACTTTTGACTGTTGTAGTATTGACATCTACAACGGAGAATTGTTTACTAAGCACTTGTGAGAATAGGCCTGTACGTTCTCGCGTCGCTCCACTTATAAAGCCAATCATTGGCACGGTTACCCTGCTCATACGATACAAGGAACTAGTGAGGTCTACTTCCAAACTGGCAGGATTAAGAAGCGTAGGAACGACTTCCTTTTTACCGTCGTACGAAATAACTGCACCAAAATATCCGTTTTTTACCGAATAATTATCACTCTCAACTTCTGAAAATTGTAGACGCGTTACTCCGCTCGACTGCGCTTCTTGTTCTTTCTTAGGATCTGTGTCGGGAAAAACTGTCGTAACTACCACCTTGGTACCTCCATACGCCTTATATTCATCGAGAAGATCAAACACGTCCTTTTTTATCGGTACGATACGGGGCGGCAATGCGCTTGAAAGATATATGGTTATCTCTGCCTTCTTTTTGAGTTCCGAAAGCACTTTTTTACTAGATGACGACAGTGAGTACACTTTGCCCAAAGAAAAATCCAACTTCCATGGAATGACTGACGCAAGAGCATTAACTCCAAGAAGAATTCCAATAACTACCCCGAGGAGCATACGCTTGCTCAAAGTTTCTAGGTTTTTCATTTTGTGCGTTTACGTAAATACATAACAGAAAGTAACAACCAGACGCATGTTGTACTAATAAAATAGACTACAGATCGTAGCGTTATAACACCACGAAAAAAGGACGCAAGGTGATAGAGTGGAGAGAAGTATACAAACAGCTCCCCTACTGCGCTTGGTACATAACGAGTAAATGAGTCTGTTCCTATGGTGAGAAGTACTGTGGATAAAATAAGCGTTCCCAGCATTGCGACTACTTGGTTTTTTGTTTGAAGCGAAACAAAATTCCCGAGCGCAATGAGTGAAGCACCAAAAAACAATAGCCCAATATACGAAACAACAATCTCTGGAATAAACGGCTTACCTAAAAAGAAAAAACTAATAGGAATTGAGAGGGTTAAAAGCAACGTTATAGCATAATGAGCGAGTGCTCCCCCAAATTTCCCGAGCACGATATCTTCTTCTGAGAGTGGAAGCGTTAGTAGAATTTCGAGTGTGTTTGACCGCTGTTCTTCTGCAAAACTACGCATAGTAATGCCTACCAGCAAAAACAAGGAAAACCAGGGAACTAGTTCAAAAAATCCTCGCTGTGTTAATACACCTACCACAAAAAAATCTGAGAAGAAGAAGAAATGAACAAATGCGACAAATAAACCTGAAATAATATACCCCACGGGACTGAACAAAAAAAATAGCAATTCTTTTTTTGCAAGCAGAAAAACATTTTTCATAACTATTCTTTTACTACTTTTTTAAATAATGCCTCAAGGCCACCTTTGGTTTTCTTAAGTATTCCATCGTATACCACATTTCCCCGATGAATAATGATTACTCTATTACAAACCGCCTCTACTTCCGATAAAACATGGGTAGAAAGAATAATCGTTTTCTTTTTTTGTAACTTTCTCAGAAGCTTACGAATTTTTTCTTGTTCGAGAGGGTCAAGCCCCGACGTCGGTTCATCAAGGACAAGTATCTCTGGGTTTCCCAACAAAGCTGCCGCCAGACCAACCCGTTGTTTATACCCACGCGAAAGATTTTCTATTTTTTCATCTAACACTTCTTGAAGGTGACAGTCTTCAATTATACCACTCGCACTTTTACCTGCTCGGGTATATACCCCTCTAAACTGCTTTGATCCCGCTAAGCGGGACAAACCAGTGTAAGACGGGTATACATTCTCGAGTTCATCTGAAAGTATTTTGTCGTTTTTGACGTGAGAAGTAAAAGTTAGGTATTCACGAACAAGCATTTCTCCCCACAGAGGATTATTTTCGGGCAGATATCCCGTAATTCGACTGATTGCTATTCTCTGCGTCACCGGGTTTATATGATCTACCTTGACACTTCCCCCTGTAGGTTGTAGAAAACCAAGCATAATGCGCATCGTAGTAGTTTTTCCAGCGCCATTTGGACCAAGGAGTCCTACTACTTCACCTTTTTTGATAGTAAAAGAAACATTGTCAAGGGCTCGTTTTGAACCAAATTTCTTTTCTACGTTTTCAAAAAAAATCATATCTCACACGTATATCATAATTTTGACTAGAGTTCAATAACATCAAATGGACTTTTTAATTGCGAAATAACATCTTTATGTGACGTTGTTATGACGGTTTGATATGATTTCGTAAGCATTCCAATTTTTTCACTGTTTTCATAATCGAGCTCTGAAAAAATATCGTCCATCAATAGAATGGGTTTATTACCTACTTCTTTTTCCAAATAGCGCATTTCATTTATTTTGAGCCATAGCATACCCATACGTTGCTCGCTCCGTGCACCAAAGCGGGCAAGCTCTCTATAACTGGGGTTATCGTGCTTTGCAAGCAAAATAAAATCATCAAGCTGGGGCCCGTTGCATGTTCTTCCGATTCGCAACTCATGTTCGCGGGACTGAAGCAACAGATCGTGCGTTACTGAATTCATGACATAATTAATCTGAAACGACATTCCGTCAAATTCAGGATGACTATTAAACGTATTTACCAATTCTGTACGAACTGTTTGTAGAACCGCTCCCGTTGAAACAAGCAAGCTGTCCCATGGAGTTAGAAGTGCGTCAAGCTCCAGTTTTGATTTGTGACGCCAAAACTCAAGTAGTTTATTGCGCTTGTAAAGGGCTCGTTCGTACTGTGTTTTTGCGTGAGAATAGTGTTGACTCGTTCGGCATAGGATGATATCTATTAATGTTCGTCGTTTGTCGGGAGTACCTGTAATTATTGTTAGATCGTTTGGCTGAAATAAAACTACCGGAATAGATCGTGCTCGGTACTCCGATAACGTTTTTCGTAATCCATTAATAAAAAAAAACTTGCTTATTACTTCATTTTTCCTTTGGAGATGAAGCTCGAGTTGCGTTAACTCTTTTTTTTCCTGAAGAACTACCTTAATTTTAGCGTCCGTAAGTTCCCAACCTATTAATTCGTCAACTTTTTTTTCTCGAAACCCGTTTCCGGTAAGAGCCGCATAGAGCGCTTCGAGTAAATTTGTTTTTCCAACAGCGTTCGGCCCTACAATAATGGTACAGAGCGCGCTGAATTCTATTTTTTTTTGTTTCGTGTAATTACGAAAGCCTGAAAGAGTGAGAGACTCTATAACCATAGAGGACTATTATACCGTATGAAATTAAAACCGGATCCCCCCAAGGGGGCCATGGCCCGCATTCCTGTCAGCCATGCTTTGCAAGGCAATGCAGGCGGGCGCGAGGATAACACTACAATAGATTGCCATCCTTCGATAGGCTCAGGACAAGCTCGCTCGCAATGACACTAACTTTTCTTTAGGAGGTACATGGATTCTATAAATCGTGGAAGGCGGAAAAATTTTCGTGCAAGAGATACTTTCGGAAGTGAGGTAAAAAGGTGGTCCCAAAATCCATTTGGAAATACCGACGCGTGTGTTGGGTCCTCTGCATGAAAAAACGTAATAAAAAAATTTTCGGTTGTATATATTTTGTGTAGCACTTGCTTCTTCGCAACGCGAACTGTTTCCGAAATTGTTTTTTTCATATTCGAGCGATCAATATGTTCCATAACATCAAAACTGATTACCATATCAAACTCATTGTCTTTAAATGGTAAGGTGCTCGCTGAGCCCGAGGAAATAAATGGCTGGACATCTTTCCGTGCCAAGTGCTTAGCTTCTGTTGAAATATCTATTCCCTGAGCGTCAATTCCCCATGTTCGTAAAAAATGTATTAATTCGCCCGTGCCACACCCCACATCTAAAACCGTTTTCGGATTAAATTGTAATTTTATATACAGTGCACGATACCAATTTGCTATGGTTTGTAACCATTTTTTGTAAAAAACAGCGCCCCGGGCATAACGGTACTCGCCCTTTTCTCCCAAATAGTATTCTTTGTCGTAATACGCACCGGAAATATCGTACGGACGAATGACACTTCCTTTAAATGACTCACCATCTATAATATGTTGTAAATTTTTGAAATCGTCTCCTTTTGTGATAATGACAGTTAAAGCGTGTTTTTTTGCAAGTTGCGCGGCAACAGGGTCGAACGGCGTATTCAAACCTGGCGTCCATTTATCTCCAATGAGTGTTTCATAATAGTCCCATGTAGTCTTTTCTATTATCGTAGCATCCTCGAAAATTTTTGGGTCTTTTGTGTAGACATAGTAGATATTTGATAAGTTGATTATAAGGTTTGCTCCATAGTCCCGTGCAAAAAGTACTGCGTCGTAGTCTGTTGACCACCCCGGTTTCCAACCGCCTCCTATAACAACCGATTCGTGAAGATTTTTAACTTTATTGTCGTAGTTTTGAACTATGCGTGGATGTGCTATGTCTCGGAAGATGGTACGGAGTAAGTGGGCATTGAGGTGAGTTGAATGGATGCCCAGCCAGTCGAGGTCTTCGTTCGTCATTTTATTAACGACTTCCCGACCCGCGTCAATATATTGCCTTGCGGTGGCTCCCCCACCAGCAACGAGG
This sequence comes from uncultured Gammaproteobacteria bacterium, assembly GCA_964358525.1. Classification (GTDB taxonomy): domain Bacteria; phylum Patescibacteriota; class Microgenomatia; order UBA1406; family UBA1406; genus CAYHPU01. The sequence goes on along the minus strand of CAYHPU010000004.1, from coordinate 22,284 downwards.
AAAAACCGCCGATTGTGAGTAATATTCTTACGAATAAATGTATTGAGTTTACGAAGAAAGTCTACATTGAGCCCCGTCCCTGGTACGATGAGCGAGCCGCCGACGGAAATGACAATTGATTCTTTCATATTTTGTGCGAAAAAAAATCCCTCCGTACGGAGGGTTTTTGTGTGCGTGGGCTACACAAGGCGGGTATTCTTAATAAAAATAATAAGAAAGAGGTACCTGTGCAGAGTTGAAAAGTAGTTTTCGGCTATCATTCCAAATATGTATTATAAAGTAATTTGTAACAAGTTGCAAGTGATACACATCTGATACTTATAAATTCAAATCCGAATACCGAATCTCGAATCCGCCAGCTGGCGGATTCGTGCTTCGTATTTCGAATTTAAAACTAGAGAATATCTTTCACATGTATCGATGGTTCTTCGCCTTTCCACCGATTGACTTCCAATGTAAACAGTATTGATACGTCCTCTTTTGTATTAGTGCTATCCATTCGATCTGCCCCATTGAAAAAGACCGCTCGAATTGAATATTGCATTCCTGGCGCGATAATTTTGAGCTGAACATGCTTTCCCGTTGCTCCCATATTTTTATGATCGAGAATTTCTACGTCATGTGCTAAAAACAATGGCTTTTCGTTCCCTTCTCCGAAAGGTTCAAGCTCCTCTATTTGACGCGCAAGCGGAAGACCTGCACTATTAAGTGCCATCTCAACATCAACGACTACTGATCGGTCAAAGGCTGAGGTGTATTTGTCTTTCTTACCTTCGTTCGTGAGTATTTTCTGAAACTCCTCGCTGTTCTCTATAGACAGCGAGAAGCCCGCAGCCCTTTCATGGCCACCGTAAGTAAGCAAAAGTTTTGAGTTCTCAAGAAGAATATCGGTAATATGTATCACCGCAATAGAACGCGCCGAGCCTTTAATAATTTCATTTTTTATAGTTCCGACCAGTGTTGGCCGGTAGTATTTTTCTGTCAACTTTGCAGCAAGAAGCCCTACTGTACATTCTACAAATTTTTCTGACGCTATGAATAGGATTTTTGAACTACTTTGTGACTCAGCCATTTCTTCGGCAAGCTTTAGATGGTCTATGACTTGCTTCTGCCTGTCTTTATTATACGTTTCGATTTTGCCTAAAAGATTGTTTGCACGAACCGCGTCTGTCGTACAGAGAAGCCGCAATGAGTCGAGCGCGTCTCCCATTCTTCCTGCGGCATTTATTCGAGGGCCGATAATAAAACCTACATCGTACGACGTGTGCGAATTTTTTTCTGCAAGCCCAGTGCGTTTGAGTAGAGATTGAAAACCAACGAGTGTTGTTTTTGATATATTTTTTAAGGCAAAAGAGGCAAGAGCACGAGACGGACCAATAAGTGGCACAATATCGGCGATAGTCCCAATTCCCGCGAGTACTGGAAAATCTATTTCAAAATACGATTTTAGTTTCTCGTTTGAGGGAAATTTTTTTGCAATTTCTCGTGAAACAAAATAACTAACACCGCTACCACACAAAACCCGTGTATAGAGTAACGCATATACGCTTTTAGGCAATCCGTGCACTGCAAGGTGGTGATCAAGAACTATAACGTCTATCCCCTCTTTATTGAGCGCCTTAATAAATGGCTCTCCTGTAATCCCATGGTCTACCGTCATAATTATTTTTGGTGAGAAGTCTTTTTTGAGACGTTCAACGCTTTGTGTACTAAATCCATACCCTTCGGTCCCCCTATATGACACATGGGGCGAGACATTGAAGCCAAGTTCGTGAAGCGTTGTCCACAGAATAGTTCCTCCGGTAATTCCGTCTACATCGTAATCTGCATATACCACTACTTTTTCTCTTTCTTTGTGCGCCTTTTGAAGCCGAATAAATGCTTTATCAAAATCTTTTCCATTTATGCCGACGTCTTTCAGTGTATAATTCGATGGATTTTGTGGATGTAGGAAATCTTCCTTATTACTTTTCCCAATCCCTCTGTTATTGAGAATGAGTGCTATAATTTCTTCAGGCGTCGTTTTTTCATGTACGGTTTCTTTTATTGTCAGTTTCATTTTGTTAAACGTATGGTAACAAAAAAAGTTTTATCTGTTATCTCAAAAATGCAGAAAGCAGGGTACGAATGTTTTTTGGTGGGTGGAGCGGTACGAGATATGCTTCTCAAACGTGATTTTGAGAGTGGACCACTTGATTTTGCAACGAATGCAACCCCCGAAGAAACGATGAAAGTATTTCCGAGTTCTAAATATGAAAATAAATTTGGAACGGTGATTGCGCATATATACCCGTCTTATACTGGTTTGCAAACCGAAGGTTTGACAAAGCAGTTTAGAGGGGTATATACCCGAGCAGATTCAAGTTCGAGTGGTATATCTGAAGATGAAATAGTCGAGATAACTACGTATCGGTCCGAAACAACATACGCTGATTCTCGCCACCCCGACGTCGTTACCTGGGGAAATACTATTTATGAAGACCTTAAGCGTCGGGATTTTACTATTAATGCTCTCGCTACCGACGGTAAAAAAATTATTGACGAATATAAAGGCCAAGAAGATTTGAAGGCAGGTATAATTCGTACCGTTGGCAATCCAACAAAACGGTTTAGCGAGGACGCACTTCGCATGATGCGTGCAGTGCGCTTTGCTTGTGAGCTCCATTTTACTATTGACCAAGTAACTCTAGATGCAATCCAATCTCAAAGTAAACGGTTAAGTAAAGTAAGTATGGAGCGTATACGGGATGAGTTTATGAAGATATTAAAAAGTGATATGCCAGACGAGGGGATAAAGGTTCTCAGAAATACTGAACTCCTACGAGTCTTTCTTCCTGAGTTATACGACACATTTGGCGTTGGACAAGTAAGTCCACAGCGGCACCACATTTATGACGTTGGTACCCATTTGTTAAATACGCTTGCCGCATGCAAAAATTCTGACCCTATTGTGCGACTCGCCTGTTTGCTCCATGACATAGGAAAACCTAAAGTGAGACAGATTCTTGACTCGGGCGTTGTTACGTTCTACAACCATGAAATTGTCGGAACTGATATGGTTTTTGACATTGCCAACCGTTTGCGACTTTCAAAAAAGGATACTATCCTTCTCACAAAACTGGTTCGGTACCACCAATTTGTAGTAACAGAAAATTTAACAGACAACGCCGTGCGGCGATTTATTCGACAAATTGGCGTTGAAAATATTCAGAATATGTTGGACCTGCGATTTGCAGACCGCATAGGCTCTGGCGCGAAAGCAGATTCGTGGCGTTTTGATTTATTTCGGAAGCGACTTGAGGAAGTACAGCACGAACCATTTGCCGTAAAAGATCTCGCGATAGACGGAAATGATGTTATGAAATTTTATGATAAAAAACCGGGGCCATTTATTGGAGAAGTACTAGACAAAGTATTTGCGGAAGTAACAGAGCATGGCCTAGAAAATAAGAAGGAAGTGTTACTGGAATATCTCAAGAAATCCAAAATCCAATCCGCCAGCTGGCGGACAAATGTCAAATAAAATCCAAAAACAAAATCGCCCCTACAAAGAAACACAGGATGCGGTTTACCAAGTGGTCAGATTTTAGTGAAGTGATAGAATTTTGAATCTTTTTTGTATCCTAGCTTTGTAAACCCACTATGTGACGCTCCTCCATCTTCAACATTTGCACAAATAATAGTTGCCCCATTTTGAAATGCAAAATTACTTAAATATTTTACCAGTGCTTCAAAATATCCTTTACGACGAAATTGACCTAAAGTTCCAAGATTATGGAGATAGGCAATCTTCAATTCACTCGAAACTAGAACCGATCCAAACGCTGCAACTTTATTATCGATCATTAACACGATGTTGAGATTTCTTTTATCTTTAACAGCGCTAGAAATTTTATAACAAAACTCGCAATACTCGGTATTATTTGGAAAATCGGGAAAACACTCGGTGGATACCTGAATAAATAAATTCAAATTATTTTTATTCACTTCAGCGAAATTTAAGCTTGGAACCTCGTTGTTCTTGTCTAATTCTTTATACACATAGAGATCGTCTAGGTCTTTTTTATAGCCGTGATTTAACAAATCTGATTGAAGGTTTTCTACTTTACCTTCTGAGATATAAAGTGATACTCCTCTACCGAGCGCTGCCTCTTTTTTTATTTGACTTCGAATTTTGCTCTAATCTATAGAAGATGAATCACCTATTTGATTTAGTAGAAGAAGATTGTAGAAGTCTTCTTTAAACACTGAACGATAGTATCTAAAAACTACATCATTAATTACTTCAGAATAGAAAATACCCGTAAGTAGTTCTTGACCCAAATTAAATATGTGCACAGATAGATTTTATCAAAAACCCCACCTGCACCTCCCCTATTCACCCGCTAGTTGGCGTGTGAAGGGGAGGCAAGAAGTTGTATAATTTCAATATGCTTACAGATAAAACGAAAGCTCACTTTATGTTTTCAGATGATTTTAAATTTCTCCAAAAAGTAATTGTATTTCACCCAACGGACAAGACAAAATTTCTTGCGTTAAAGCGGCAAGAAAATGACGTGTCTCGACCGGGTTGTTGGGATTTGTGTGGAGGAAATGTTGCGTGGAGCGAGATACATGACACAGCGCTCACTCGTGAGATAAAAGAGGAAAGTGGGCTAACGGTCTCTAACATCAGTCCTTTACAGATTAAGACTACGTTTGAAGCAGAAAAACAGATCTATTATTTATTTATTGGATATATTGCGCGAGCGGTATCTGATACTGTCATTCTTAGTTTAGAGCATACTGAATATAAGTGGGTAACAAAAGAGGAATTCCTGCAGTTTAAGTCTGCTGACTTTTTGATGGAACTGGTGAGTAAAATCTAGATTGCCACACTCGCTTCGCTCGCTCGCAATGACAGATGTTTGGGTGCGAAGACCGCGCCCCTACATGGTAGGGATCAGGCATGCCTGATCCCTACAGAGAAAGATCCAACAAAAATCCTAAATGGTCGGAGAGCGTTGGTTCTGTAATGAGTTTAAATGATTGAACTTTAAAGGAAGGGTGAACTATGACATTGTCACACGATATTCCTGGTGGAAATGCACTTTTAAAATAGTGTGTTTTTGGATTTAAAGTATTTGTAATATTTTTCTCGATACACAAATTTCTCCCAAGCGAACTGAGTAATTGCACCACCTTTGTATGCGGGGAAACATTAAAGTCTCCGGCAAGAACAAAGGGAGCTTTGAGATCTTTTATATAGTCATACAAAACTGTCGCTTGTTTAATTTTAAAATCTTCGTCTTCTGGCGTTATTCCCCACGCAAGGTGCGTTGAGATGACATAAAATTCCACTCCGTCTTTTTCAAGTAAAACCGATATGCTTGCACGAGGATCGTCTGAAATATTTCTGTCTCTCTCAAATGTTGATAAATAATGAAACGGGTGGTGCCAAATAATATCGTGCTTTAATATTTTAAAAGAATCGTTAAAAAGTATCGCGTTTCCCAGCGCAGTATTGTGGTCTGTCTCAAGGACGTGAGTTTCAACTTTCTCTCCTGTCATTCCCAGTTCTTTAGTTAGTACTTCAAAGTTGTCGTTTCCAGATTTACTTTTTGCACCTCGTGTAACTTCCTGAAGCGTACACACATCAATGCTATTTGATTTAATAAACGAGATAATATCTGGCAAATAGGTACCCATCCACATGTTGAGGTCAAGAAGTTTGATGCTCATGATTTATTTGGAGAAACGGATCCCGGAATTTCGTTCCGCATTGCGGAACTCAATCCGGGATTACAGACAGAATCTAAAACTGAAATGTATTGATCGGCTCCTTTTGACCAGGTGAATTTTTTGCACTGCTCATAGCCTTTCGCTATTAGCTGTTCTCTCAGGTTCAATTCGCCGGTAATCTTTTCTATTCCGCTTACTATCGAGTCAACACTGAAAGGATTTATATATAGACACGCATCTCCTCCTATTTCAGGAAATGCGCCGGTTTCTGACGCAATCACTGGTGTACCAACACTTTGTGCTTCGGGAATGGTAAGTCCAAATCCGCCGTAAAACTCAGGCGCAATAAATGCCTGGGCATTTTTTAGTAAATATAGTCGATCTGTTTCAGAAACATATCCAGTAAAATGGACTTTCCCTTCCAGTTTTCTCGCACTCACCAGTTTATAAAACTCATCATACAACCATCCCCTTTTCCCCACTATATATAAATGTTGATCCGGATGTACCGCCGCAAAACGATCAAATGCATAAATAAGATTAATTATGTTTTTCCGCGGTTGCAATGTTCCCACATATAAAAAGTATGGCTTTTGTAGATTAATAGTTCCCTCACCTTCTGCCACATATTTCGTGGGTAGTGTTACCCCGTTGTGAACAGTCACCACCTTATCTTCTGGCAATTGATATAACAAAAGCGCGTCATTCCGAGTACTTTCTGAGACGGTAATTACTTTCGACGCATTCTTTACACTATATTTAGTCCACTCGACAAGTTGGTATAAATCTCTCTTCAAAAAATCGTCGGGGTAGTAATAATACGAAAGATCGTGGAGCACAACAACGCTTGGTACGGGACAAAAGCGCGGAGCATAATGGGCGAGAGATAAAAATACAGACAGATCTCGATGTCTTAGATGGAGCGAAAGCGGTAGAAAAATTTGGCTCCACAAGAAAGGACCTTTGACAACATTATATTTAAAATATTCCGATTCCAGTGGCATATCTTTCAGTGGTGCTTTGCGTAAAAAAACCCGTATTTGCAATTGTTTATCTGTTTTTTTTTGAAATTCTTTCAAGAGGTAATAGGCACACCACGAGACACCGACGCGGTGTTCTACATTTGCTTCGTTTCCATCTATGCCTAAAATCATATTCCTTTAGTTTGGGCGGGAAGACCCCGCCCCTACAACTGATATAATCTTCGAAGCTGTTTTGTTCCACTGAAATTCTTTAGCACGTTCGATTCCCTTTTGTATAAGGCCTGTGTAATCTTCTTTATGGAAAATAATTTTATCTAATGTTTTAGTAATATCGTTTTCATCTAATGGATCAAAAAGTAAGCTCGCTCCTCCTGCAATTTCTAAAAGCGATGACGAATTTGAACACGCGGTTAAACACCCTAAACTCATAGCTTCGAGAAGCGGAAAACCAAACCCTTCATAAAGACTTGGCATTACAAACGCTTTTGCTTTTTGGTAAAGCGCGAAAAGCTCTGGATCTGACACTCTTCCGATACTCGTAACTTGATTTCCCCATCCTTGTGGCCCAACAATAACAAGTTCGTGTGTTGTACTATTGAGACTTGCGAAAGCTTTTACCAAATTCTGCATATTTTTACGTGGTTCATTTTTTCCTACAGATAATACATAAGGCTTAGCGATATTAAACTTCTGTAGAACTTGTTTACAAAATTCTTCTGTCTGACGCGCCGTCATAACTCCTGGATATACAACAGTTATCTCTTCTGACAGGTTTGGATAGTGTTCGATTATATCTTTCTTTGTAGAATTTGAGTCTGCAATTATCGTTACATTATTCTTTTCAAGAAAGTTAAACCTCTCTTCTTGTGTTTTTAAAATATACGGGTCAACCGTTTCGGGATATTTTTTAAAAACAAGATCGTGTACCGTTGTAATCTTTTTCCCACTGAACGGAGGTGTATACCAATCGGAATAATAAAATACATCGTGGCGTCCGATAAACCACTCGAGAGGAAATATATGAAGATTGTTCCATAGAAAGTGGAGGAGCTTTTCTGGGAAAGAAAATTGCTTTATTGTTAAATTGCTAAATTGCTTAATTGTTAAGAGAAAATCAGAATCAATTTTATTTCCAAATGAATTAAAAACAAGAGTGTACGAATTTGATTGATCTAACCTTAAAAGATTCAGGATTAGTTCTCTCGTGTAACGAGCAACTCCTGTACCACTGTATTGCAATGGTGAAATGTCAAAAGCTATTTTCATACTATTTTGTGAGCGTTGTGTAATATTGTTCAAGCTGTTCTGCAATTTTTTCCCAATTATATTTTTCTCGAACAAGCGTATATGCATTTTTTTGGATTTTTGTAAAAATTTCTGGGCTTTTGAGAATATGAATAATTTGCTGCGCAAACTCTTCCGGTTTTTCGGCAAGAAGAACATCTCTGTTCCCCACTAGGTCGAGCCCTTCTATGCCCGTTCGTGTTGAAATAATGGGCAAACCAGCTGCCATAGCAGCAAGTATTTTAAGCCGCGTTCCGCCAGGACCATGAATGGGAGCAATTAAGAGTGTCGCTTCTTGGTACAACTTACGTACTGTATCTTTGTCGTCTGGATCCAGATCTATAATGTGTGCATTGGATTGATGTGGCAATCGCAATTTCTCTCGTGCTTTTTGGCCGGCAATAATAAGTTCCACGCCAGGCAAATTCTTCTTAACAAAAGGAAAAATATCGTTCCACAATATCTCTGCCGCTTCACTATTTTGCAACCACGAGAAATGTCCTACAAAAAGCAATATTGGTTTCTGTAAATTACGAGACACTAGAGGAATTGTCATCATATCTTCTCCCGCTCCATTTGGAACAACAGACAAATTTGTATGGGGTTCGAGATCGTGAATTTTCCGCAAATCTGCGAGGCTTACCGTAGACACTAGACTTGCTTTTCGCCAGTAATACCGTTCCCAATAGGTAAGTTTAAAAATATCGAGGAGAAAAAAAGGGCGAATTAAAAAAGGGAGGGATTCAACAAAATGAAGATACACCTGAAACTCAATTGTTTGCTCGACAAGAAGCACTGGTGTTTTTGTTTCGGGCAAATGGGGCATGACATAAAATGTTTCTGCATGAATAACGTCGAACTGCTCTTCTGCAAGAAGCTTTTTTACTACTTGTTGCGCTTCTTCTGAAAAATTTCGCACAACAAGAAAAGGGTGCCACCCAAATACTGCCTTTAATATATTAATAGGTTGCCATGGTTTTTCTGCTCGTTTGCAAAGTATAATTCGTGAACACAACTTTTCTATTTGAGATAAATATTTTTTCTCTTCTTCTGTTTTATACAAAGATATAAGCGTGATATTGTTGTGCTTGCTGAGATATTTAAGCAAATTATATGTTCTTATTTGACCACCAGAGGACGGCGGATACGGCAAGTACGGCGTGAGCATTAATATTTTCATAGCGCAAAAAGAAGGACGTGATCGTTGTCAAACAACAACTGATACTTTCCTTTGAGACTCCGACGATAGTCGGTATTTAAGGTCATAAAATATTTTGCTCCCTGTTCTTTAAGAAGTGGAAATTCTTTATAGGGGGCTGGGTACCCACGACGGTCTGAAAGATATAACAACGTTGTATCCCCCATTGTGTCCGTTACAATAACATCATCCTTATTCGTAAATGAGCGAATAATATCCGCAGACAATAAAACGTCGTCACTTTGCACATAATTCCCTTTTATCTGATAAAAAGAAAACAAAAAAGAAATGGTGAGTATAAGAAATACACTTCCGAGTCGAACAATGTAGAATGACCATTTTTTTTGCCGCATGAGAATACCCGCGCCAGCCCCAACCAGGAAAGTCATTGCCGGAATTATCATAATCTGATAATAATCGTGCTGAACATTGCCTCCTTGAAAAGTAAAAAGATATAAAAGAGCTGAGAGTAAAAATACTCCTGATAGATATGCTTTTTGTTTACCCGTCGTAAACATTCCCAAAATAAGTAAAACAATTCCGTATCCTCCCAGAATTAGATTACTAATACGTTCATAAAACACCCAGCGAAAAAATGCGGGCCGCAGGAAAATATTTTCTAGTCCTTTTGGTGTATTGACCGAAGTTAAAAGCCAACTGCTTGCGGCAACACCTTCGGGAAATGCCTTAATATAGTTACGCCACAACCACACGGGAAGCGCTGAAAAACTCAAAAATACAACTATTAATAGTATCGGCTTTATCCAAGAAGTATATTTATCATGCATAAGAAAATACACCATAATAATTCCATAATAAATAATTGTCGGTTTAACAAGAAGTGCAAGCGCATAAAACAAAATACTCAAAATGAAAAACAGTTTATTTTTTGAAAGACTGTAACGGTACACTGTATACACACTGAGCATTGCAAGCGCTACCGCTGGCATATCGGGTAATACAACCCGGGAATAGAAAACAATATAGGGAGCGAGCGCAAAAAAGAGCCCTCCAAAAAAAGCTTCCGTTTTCCCAAACTCGTGTTCCAACAACACATAAAGGATTGATAAAACGACCAATGAAGAAAGGATGGCTACCACACGTCCCCACTGTTCGATTGCAATAATAGGCCATACGTTGTAGAGAAGTGCGAACGCGGCGTTGTAAAGAGGAAATTCTACCATGCGAAGCCCTTGTGGATTATCCACTCCCGACTGAATGTTTGAAAGATCGTAGTAACGAGGTTTCAACAAGTTAAAATTGTCTGAAATTAAAAAACGCCCTACCGCGGCCGTATCCGACTGACGCCATGAAAACCATTCGGCAATAGAGTTATCAAACTTATACAAACGCACCGCAAGCGCAACAACACAGAGAAGCGTGAGGAGTATAAAACCTATGGGTATTTTTTTCATTTTATTTTTGGTACGGGTAAAATAAGATATTTCATAAACATACCCCATACAAACCAAATAATGAATGCCACTTTTGACGCTTCAAAAACGTCAATATAGGTAGCGTTTACCATTAAAGCCCCGGTACCAACAAACAGTCCCATAAAAATATACTTTTCTGAAGTTTTTGACTTTCGGTATGCCATCCACAGTTTCCATGAAATTATCCCAATTGTGCCATAGAAAAAAAAGAAACCAAGAAGTCCAAATTCTCCAAGCGTACGAAGCAAATTATTATCTGTAGCCTCAGTTATAGAAGACGGGCCCAGACCAATTATAGGGCTCTTATAAAAAGCGGCTACAGCTCGCGGCCACTCAACCTGAAGACGAGTTGCAAAAGAAATATCGGGAACAATAGACTGAGCGGGCTGTAGCGTAGCAAACGTATCGTCTACCATTTTGTTAATTTCTGCTTCATTGAATATTTTCCCTGTTTTTTTAGCGCTTTCTTCAATACGAAGACGAATTTCTTTTTTTACATTCTTAAGTTCATTTTTAGAAAGAGTTATCATTTTACCAGTCTTCTTAGGAGCTCCTTTAATTACCGCTGCTGCTGTAGCGCCTTTGAGTGGTGCAACCTGTTCTTTTGTTTTCCCTATAAGAAAATCTCCTGGAGGTAGATCGTCTGGCCGGATAGTGCGTGGCACAAATGAAGTACCGGAAACGGGATCGTACCAAATACGTTGTTCACGAAACGTACGCGAAATTCGTTGGGTTAAATTTTGTGAAAGAGGTGTAAGAATTACGGTTATAAGAGCAACTACAATAAATAATTTCCATTTTCGAATAAGTAATAGGAACGGAAACATGGTAAGCAAATAGGCGCCGTATGAAATTCGAGACGCGGTAAGAATAAGAGCAAAGAGCGCTACAAAAAATATGGCAAAATAACGTTTTTTACCGTTTGCAATATACACACCGAGCACTAAAGGAATAAGGTAGGTTAAATACGCTGCGAAGTCGTAGTGACCACCAAAGGTTGACGAAATACGTGCGGTAGCGTCAAGAAAGAGTAAGTACCCTTTTGCATAGTGAGGATTCATTGTTTGGATTGCTGGAAAACCTAAAAATTTTTGTCCAATTCCATATAGGCTTACGAACCCGAGGACTCCCATTAAAACATTTAATAGTAAATAAAATTGTGCCTTGTTCCGCAGTGAGGCGAAGATAATAAAGAAAATTACCATATATTCAACGCGACGTGCGCTATTGAGAAAACCGAGTTGTACGGTCTTTATCGTTTGATAGTAATAAAAGCCAACAAAGAATGAAACAAAGGCAACGATCCAAAAACATACAATGGGAATAATAAAGGGGTTGTCCCGAAACGTAACTTTACGACGAATAATATCCACAAAAAACACCAAGACAACAAACACCATAAAAAAATCCTCATAGCGCACGGCTATATAGGTATAATCGACCATTTTGAAGGGTATTTTCGGCCAGAGAGTCATAAATAGAACATAAAAAACAAGAACGTAGTGAATGAATTTGAGGTCAAGCGTTTTGAACCAGTTCGAGAGCTTTTTCATATGTTTTTGTGAGATATGAGTTGCGCACTACTACGCCTATACTATAGGCAACAGCCGCTTTCAACCACAGCAGTAATTTTAACATAAATAATGCTCCTGCGCCGTGGTGCTTCTTATAAAAATAGAGAAAGCCACCGTAAACATTTAGTATTGGCTCGCTCCGTCCATTGCTTGACAAACTGCCATAGTGAATAAAATGGGCATCGGGATAAAACCCCGTTTTGTATCCCTTGAGGCGCCCGCGATACATAAGGTCTACCTCTTCCATATACATGAAGATTTTTTCATCGAATCCGCCAACCTCATTAAAAATATTCTTTTTTGTTATGAAGCAGGCGCCCGATACCCAGTCGACCGAAGTTATCTTATTAGGCGAATAACGAGTAAACCCCCAATAATCTCCACGTAAAAAATGTACGGCAAAAACGACCGGAATAGTAAAAAATGGCGCCGCCGAATATTGGGGAGTTTTGTCTTTGTTAAAAAGTTTGCCACCGACAAAGCCATATTCCTTTTGGTTTTTTGTATAGAAGTCGTACAAGTCTTGTATTGCATCTGAGAGAACGATAATATCTGAGTTGAGGAAAAGAAGAATATCAGATTTTGCATGTTTGACCAGCTCATTGTTCCCTTTTCCAAAACCAAGGTTTACCGAGCTCTCAATAAGTTTTACTTGGGGAAACTTTCGATTAATATCTTCCACGCTTGAATCTTCCGATTTGTTATCTAGTACTATCACTTCAAATGAAAACGAAGCTCCTTCGAGTGTTTTGTAAATACTAGATAGACATTCTTGCGTTGTCTGACTTGTATTAAAAGATAGAATTAGAATAGAAAGATCCATTATTTTAGTATAACAAATAGACGGTCTTTCGGCCGTCCCTACATAATTACAAATACTTACATTAATTGAGATTCCTTAAAACTGAAATAACCTGATGCGCTAACTATAATGTGATCCTCTACTGGAATATCGAGTAAAGTGCCCGACTGTGCCAACTTGCGTGTTACCTGCTTATCGTCTTCCGAGGGCTCACAATTATTTGAGGGATGATTGTGAACGAGTATTATATGGACCGCGTGGCGCGAAATTGCAGCTGAAAATACCTCGCGCGGGTGAACAAGCGTACTATTTACCGTTCCCTGTGAAATAATATCAAACGAAATACAATTATTGCGCGAATCAAGAGATAAAACGTAAAAAGATTCTTTTTTTGAGTGATAAATGAGCGGACGGATGTAATTCACCACTTCTACCGGACTCGATAAAGTTGTCTGTTTTGAGATGGTATTCATCCGCTTTGAAAGTTCAAAGGCGGAAATAAGCTGTGCAGCTTTTGCAAGTCCTAATCCTTTAAAACCCATGAGATCTTGTATACTAATTTCGGATAGATTACTTAGATCTTTATGTGATGACATGAGTGAATGTGCAAGTTTTAGTACCGATGTTTTTCCCGACCCTTTGCCAAAAAGCACAGCGAGTAGTTCGGAATCGGATAGATGTGCTGGCCCATTATTCAATAAGCGCTCACGCGGCCTATTTTCCTTTGGAAGTGATTTGATAGAAATCTCTATGCTCTTTTTTGAGGACATAGAAAAAGTATAACAAACCCCACCCCAGCCATTAAGCTGGCCTCCCCTAATGGGAGGCAAAAATCGAAATAATAAAATGCTAAAATATCCTCATGACTTTTTTAATTTCTCTATACCCGTTTCTATCAGTAATTTCATTAAGCTTTGCTTTTTTCTTCGCAGCACGCGCCAGTAAGCAATTAAAACCATTACAAGCGCTTTTTTTGTTTCAGCTAATTGGAATTCCCCTTTTTATATTTATTGCACCCCTCAATAATACGCCATTAAAAATGGCTGCGATTCCAGCTATTGCGGGTATTGGTGTTTTTGCAACCTTGTCACTACTTCTTTACTTCTATGCTTTGAAAATTGGAAACGTAAGTATTGTTACACCTATTTCCGACTCGTATGCAATTGTAACAATGGTCTTGGCTGTTGTATTTTTACATGAATCTCTCACTGTGTATAAATTACTCGGTACTGCTCTTATGATCGTGGGGCTTTTTTTACTCTCAGTAAATTTTACCGATATTAAAAATAAAGTCTCCACAAATAAAGGTATAGTACCGGCATTATTATTTTCCTTAGCATCCGGGTTTTATTTTTATTGGGTTACCATTATTTCACGAGAGGCAGGTTGGTTTTATACAGCGCTTGGCATACGAGTATTTATTACGTTGACTGCATTTATTTTACTTTTGGTCACGAAGCAAAATATAAAGGAAGTTTTTAAAGTTTCTTATAAGTGGGTACTTCCGGGCGCACTCCTCGACGTTATAGGGTTTTGTTTCTATAATATTAGCATTGAAAAACTTGAAACTTCGTATGTAACGCTCGTAATATCTGCACAGTCTTTGATTGTAGTAACCCTCAGTGTATTATTTCTGAAAGAACGACTAACAAAGCCACAGCTCATAGGAATAATTCTTGGATTTGCAAGTCTTATACTTCTGCAGTTTAGTTAAAAAGAGAATAAACCCCACCCCAGCCATTCGCCTGTTGGCGAAGGCGGCCTCCCCTAATAGGGGAGGCAAGATATGTCATTATTATGTTAGTATTTATACATGCTGATTTTATCAATAATCGGTCTTGTAATTGCAACTTTGGGGACGATTTTTTACCAATTTCCCTTTGTGCCAAAAAATATTTCTTTTGACGAATTGGAGTTTGCACGACTTGCAATTTCTTTAATTAAACATCCTTCTATTTATTCGACTTTAGCTACGGGTCACACAACTCCTTATTATTATTTTATTCTCGGCGCATTTAAACTTTTTGGAATTTCTGCCTTCAGCTTGCGCTTGCCTTCTGCACTATTTGGCTTGGCAAATGTGTTTCTTGTCTATTCTTTATTGACTAAATTCTTTTCTCAAAAAACATCTTTTTTCGGTGCATTTTTATTTGCAACAAGTAGGTGGGTATTCCAGTTTGCTCGATTTTCGTTTGAAGGAACCTATTTATTATTCTGGGAGCTTTCTGCAATTCTTTTTGTACTTGAATACATAAAAAATCATAGATTAAGATATCTCATCGGTACTATTGTCACCACAGTACTGACATTTTATTCATATTTGCCTGGCAGAATTTTTTTTATTGTGCCACTCTATTTAATCTTTCGAGAAAAGAAACTGAAACACCAGGGAATTATTTTTCTAATTATTTTTGCTCTTTGCGCAATTCCCCTCTTACTCATCACCAATACTCTGGAGTCGCGTGTATCAAGTCTCACTTATGTAACTAACTCAACTATTCCTTTTTTGACAAAGGTGTCATTTTTCTTTGAGAATATTTGGAAAACCGTTTCTATGTTTGCATTTACTGGTGACTTAAATGGGAGACACAATTTCCCAGGAAAGCCTGCCTTGAACCCGTTTATTACACTGTTATTTTTTATAGGAATAATTAAAGGAATACATAAAGGATTTTTAGAGGAAAAAAAATATATACTTTTTTATATATGGTTTTTGGTAAGTCTGCTTCCTTCTTTTTTTGTATACCCGAATGAAAATCCGCATTTTTTGCGCACGTATACGGCAACTGTTTCGACAATTTTCTTCTGCACACTGACAGTCGATTATATCTTTACTCTCAAGAAAAATAGTATTGCTGCATTACTAATTATCTGCATTCTCCTTTCGTCGATCCATGATGTACGCACCTATTTTAAATATCAGACAAGTGTTTTTAAAAAGGCGTTTGAGGTAAAAACAATGGAGCTAGGAAAATTGAAGTTCTGATATTGTTTGGGCGAGAGAACCTCGCCCCTACAAAATCTTAGATTGCCACACTCCACTCGCTTTGCTCGGTCGCTCGCAATGACAGTTTGGGCGAATTAAAATTCGCCCCTACAGTCGTACGGAACGGGTCTTCGACCCGTTCCCTACAAAATGCTATTCTTCACAAAACTATTTATTTCCTCAAAACTCTTTTTTGGAATTAACACGTACTTATTATCATACTTTTCATATTCAGGGACAGTAAAAAGTTCCATACCTACATTGACTCGTTTAAACGAAAAGTCTTTTTTGTTGATAAATATATTGAAGGCAATTTTGGCACCTTCGGGAAGGGTAATATTCTTTTCAAAGAGCATGTCCATATTTTTTACAAAGGCGAGAGACTTATCGCGATTCATGAAAAAAGAAGGGGACATAATTTTTGCAGTTATTGCCGAAATTATTTTTTGTTGACGAACTTCACGCGCAAAATCGGTACCATTTTTTATATCTTTTGACTGACGGGAACGTGCGAACATTAGCGCTCGCTCACCACTCATTCGTTCTAGCCCTTTTTTAAAATATACTGTTTGATAACGACATTTGAACTCTTTGTCTCCTTTACACAAATCATTTTCACGCCCTGCAATAGGATATTTTGTATCGGTAAAATCTGTTTCGACTACAACGTCTATCGTACCGAGCGCGTCTACCACCTTACGAAACTTTTGGAAATCGACCACAATATATTTTGAAACAGAAAGACCGGTAATTTTTTTAAGCTCGGGAGTGAGCCAATATAATGGGTTTTTTTTATCTGTCACGCCGTAGTAATAGGCCGCATTTATTTTGTCTTTCATGTCTTCGCTCCAAATATCCCGCGGAATAGAAATTGCCCGTATTTTTTTCAAGTCAAAATTTATATGAAAAATTTGGATACTGTCAGTTAAGAGCGATCCATCATACTTTCCCCCGGGAATACCAAGTACCGCAATATTTATTTCTTTCTCTTTTAAGGGCTCGGTAATAATATTCCATAATGAATAGGTACTCGCAAATTGAAAATAGGGAACAATATAAAAAAGTATTCCGACAATGGTAAAAATAGCAATTATAAATGAACCTATTTTATGCATTTTGAATTATTTGAAAAAAACTTGATGGATGAATACTTTTTTTACCAACCAGTACTCCGTTAAAACCGCTTTGAATAAATTCTTGTACTGTTTCTGCGCTGCTACTCCCGCCGTAAAGTAGATATTCTGCCGGTGTAATTTCTCGGATTTTATCTGCTGCAGCAATGCTCTCAAAGACAGGCGCAGCAACACCGGTACCTATTGCGCTCTCGGGTTCATACGCCAATGCCCAAAGGGTACCTTCGTATTTTTCAATTTTCTCGGTACACAAAACCACCTTAATATTTTCTTCGTTTAAAAGACTTATTTTTTGTTGGATACTTTCAACCGTTTCACCGTGGTATTTTCGACGTTCGGAATGACCTACAATAATAAAATCCACGAGTCCCTTAAGGTCTGATACTGGAGTATCTCCGGTAAAAGGACCGTTGCCGAGAGCGGAAACATTTTGGGCACCCAATAGAAAGGGCATATTATATTTGGTAATTAGTTCACGCGCTTTTTCAAGATGTATAAAACTGGGAGCAACTCCAACAACAACTCCATCGGAAAATTTAGTTTGTGAATAGAGCGCAAGCGCCTCTTGAAACCACGCTTCAAGTTCAGAATTCGACAACTCTGCTTTGAAGTTTCCAATGATGATCTTTGAACCCATGTGCTAAGATTATAACTCATGACATTCCCATTCCTTGAGGAGTTAAATAAAGAGCAACGCGAAGCAGTGACTCACACAGTGGGACCATCTATAATTTTAGCCGGTGCCGGCAGCGGGAAAACACGCGTCTTGACGTACAAAGCGATGTATTTAATTGAGAGTAGAGCGTGTCTACCCGACGAAATACTTATGTTGACGTTTACGAATAAGGCAGCAGCGGAAATGAAGAAACGAATATTGAACACAATACAGGGATCAAAAAAACCAGAACTAATAACTGCCCAAACCTTTCATTCTTTCTGTGCAACTACTTTGAGACGAAATGGGCGACCGAGCAGTACTGACCGTGATTTTACTATTCTTGATACCGACGACCAAAAGGATTTGCTGAAGGATATTATTACCGAAAGTGGCAAATCTTCATCTCTCAAACCAGGCACCTTGCTGTACGCTATTTCTGAGGCAAAGAATAAGTTGATATCTCCACACAGCCTTATGGAACAGTCTACTGACTTTTTTCAGGAGCAAATTGCAAAGCTTTACGGACAATACCAAAAACGACTCCAAGAAGTGCGGGGAATAGATTTTGATGATCTTCTTGTTGAAACGGTACAACTTATTACCGATAACACACAAGTGCGCCTCTATTTCCAAAATAGATTTAAACAAGTCCTGGTGGACGAATACCAAGATACGAACCATGTGCAATATGTACTTGCTAAATTGCTTTCAGAAAAGCGAAGAAATATAACTATTGTTGGAGACTTTTCACAAAGTATTTATTCGTGGCGCGGAGCAGATTTTCACAATTTAGAAAAGTTTAAGATAGATTTTACGGACGCCGTTACATTTCACCTTGAGCAAAACTACCGAAGCACGCAACCAATTTTGGATGTTGCATTCAGCATAATTTCAAAAAATGAAAGTCACCCTATTTTGAAACTGTGGACCAATAAAAAGAAAGGCGAAGAAATACATATTATGAGCCTGGAAAACGCAGAAGAAGAAGCGCTCTACATAGTAAATAAAATTAGAACACTGAAAGAAATGGAGAGTATTCCCCTTTCGGAGATAGCTATTTTGTACCGTACGAACGCACAATCACGTTTGTTTGAAGAGGTGTGTTTGCACCTGGGGATTCCGTATAAAATTTTTGGCGGTACGCGGTTTTACGAGCGGAAAGAAGTGAAAGATGTACTTGCCTTTGTGCGCTATTTGAAAAATGACAGTGACGCGACGGCTTTGAAGCGAATTTATTCTTTGGGAAAACGCCGCGCAGAAAAAGTGCTCCTTGCTATTTCAAAATTAAAAAAGGACGAGAAGCCAGGGGAGATTTTGCAAACGCTCTTAAACAATACCCCATACTTAGATTTGTACGACGAGCACGACCCTGAAGATTCTCCGCGACTCGAGAACATAAAGGAACTCGTGAGCGTTGCGTATAGCTTTACGACACTAAATGAGTTTTTAGATTCTGTGGCATTAATAGAGTCTGGGTATGAGCTTCCCGCAGAGGATGTCGACCGGTTAAACATGATGACGCTCCACGCCGCGAAGGGTCTGGAGTTTGACGCGGTCTTTATACCCGGACTTGAGGAGGGACTACTTCCCCACTCCCGCTCTACGGAAAGCCGCGAGGAACTTGAAGAGGAACGAAGGCTGTTATATGTAGGCGTTACCCGCGCACGGAAATTTTTGTACATAACCTATGCCGCGAGGCGCGCTGTTTACGGAAGGTACCAATATACCATGCCTTCGCAATTTTTGACGGAGAGTGGACTAGTTGAGGTGAAAGAGTTTTTTTAGATTATTTTTCGATCGTTTTATGAATATATTCTTTATATTGTCTCGCGACTTCTTTTGTAATTTCCCCCACAACTCCTTTGTTAACAACTTTACCATTTATCTCAACTACTCCTCTTACCTCGCTATTGCTACCCGTAAGAAAAATCTCATCTGCGTTTAGTAATTCATCAAAGCTAAAATTACGAATTTCGACAGGAAGATCAAGTTGAATCATCTCTAATATAGTATTTCGCGTTATACCATAGACGATATTTGATTTAGTAGTAACAAGCTTATTATTAATAACAGCAAATAAATTGCAACCCGCCCCTTCAAACACCTGTGAATTGTCATAGTAAATTATCTCAACAATATCATTGCTATCAACTTTGGCAAGTTGTCGTATTCCTTCAACATAATGGGTATGTTTAGCTTCAGGGTATTGGCGTTTATATTCAACTGCAACTACTTTTACTCCTTTTTCGTAATAGCTTATTGGCTGGCGTATTCTTGGGCTCACTATTATAATTATCGATGGTACCTCAGCTTGATACATAGTCTTAGACTCGCCACCAGATAATATAATCTTTATAGTTTTTTCGAAAGTTTTGTCATTTCTATCTAAAGTTTCTCTAACCCAAGTAACTACTTGTATTTTACTCCAGGGGATTTGAAGCCCAATTATTTCAGCCGAATTGAAAAGTCTATTAATATGTTCCGTAAGTTTGAAAGGCTGATTATCATAAGTGACTAGAAAATCTGTAACTGCATAACCCCTAACAAAACCCAAATCTCTTGGGGAGACAAGAAGCTTATCTTCCGATACAAATTTTCCGTTTAAGAAATGAATTAAATTATTCATGTGAGAAGTATAATAAATTAGTCGAAGATAGATAGATATTCTAATTGTTTGGGCTGGAAAACCCTCATCACTACAAGAACTTTAAAGGAAATTAAGGGATGTTAAGGGTAAATAGGGGTGGATTGAGATCCTGAAACCATCCTTCGTATTCATAGTTCTAACTTCGGACTGGCAAGGCAATTCAGGATGACATAGGTGGGAACGGATCTAGGGAAAACCCCACCTTAATCCTCCCCTAACAGGGGAGGCTAGAATTAGTAAGATATTTTTCTATTCCAATTTCTTATTACTTTCCCTTTCCTTGAGAAAGTTTTTGTTGGTGACAACTGAGCGGTTGAGGCGTTTTTCTAGTTGCTTTCGTGCTCCACCGGCAATAGCGCCACCTGCTTTCGCGTCTGATTTTAGTTTGGGAACTCCACGAGAATTTTCGTTTCTATGGATTTCTGTAGTGGAGCGCTCACCCAACATATTAAAAATAAGTTCGAAGTCGTCCATGTGGTCTCGCAAATTTTCCCGCTTGAGACCTTTGAGTTTTTTATATTCACTTGGCGTAACGCCAAATGTAGCTTTGGAAATTTCTGCGGTTAGGATTTCGTAATCTTTATCTTCTTGTGCACCACGTTTTTGCCATTCGTCTGTTAATTCTTCGCGAATTACAATACCGCGCATACGTTTTTATATCCAGTCGTCACCGTAACCTTTTAGTTTATAAAGAATTCGCGTGCGCTTAATAGCTAGTTCCGGATTTTCTATTTCCTGTACGCGTTCGTACCCAACTTTTGCTAGCCAGCGTTTAAATGGCTCAGCTTTAGGAGATGGAATAGACTGTACGATACGAAAGATGCCTTCTGTGTCGGCACAATCGGTTTCGCGCAATTTTCCGTCTTCGGCGGGTAATTTCAACTGTTCCCAAAATGGGAACGGTTGGGACATCTCTTTATCTCTGTTTTTCATCTTTGCCCAATAGGTCTTTGGCTGTGGACTGTTTGTTAAAACTGCAACAATGTCTAAAATAGAAAACCACCATTCATTTTTATAGAGTATTTTCCGTATCCCTTTTCCTTTGAATAGTACGATTTTTGTTGTTTCCATGGTTGAATAAATTACAAGTAGTAAAAATATACTACTCCTTTTTTGGAAATATTTTGTGCGGGCGAATTAAAATTCGCCCCTACAGAGGAATCAACCCCACCTTTATCCTCCCCTCATAGGGGAGGCAAGATATGAGGAGTGATTTTCGTTTGGGCGGGAGAATCCGTCTTCGACGAGACAAGCTTCGCCCATACAGAAAGATTAGATTGCCACGTCCCGTAGAAACGGGACTCGCAATGACAGGGAAATTTAAGGGATTGGAAAGAGTAATCTGAATGAGATCCTGAAACCATCCTTCGTATTCATAGTTCTAACTTCGGACTGGCAAGGCAATTCAGGATGACATAGGTGGGAACGGATCCCCGCCTTCGCGGGGATGACAAAGGACGCGGGAATGATATTTTAAACTAGTTCGTAGCGGGCGCCTTTGGTTTTGCCAATTCTTTTAACCAAATTTTTGTCCATCATATCCTTCAAATCTCTTAAAATAGTATCTTCGGAATAGTCGGGAAAAACAGTTATAAAACTTTGATTTTGCAAGTACCCTGTTTCCTGCAAATATTCAATAAGCCGCGTCTGCCGTTCATTTAAATACACTTGTTTGCCGCCCAGTTTTTCCTTTAAATGACTATCTGTTGAGAGTTTTTTAATTTTATCTTTAATGCGCTCAAGTTCTTCTGCAAGTCCCTTGGTAAAATACTGCAACCAGGGGGTAAGGTCTCCTTTGCCCGCCTCTTGCAAATGCTCGTAATATGTTAGTGGATCTTTGTCAAAATATTCTTCGAGCGAAA
>CAYHPU010000003.1:0-36591 GCA_964358525.1 uncultured Gammaproteobacteria bacterium | reverse complement strand
CCCACCTTAATCCTCCCCTATCCGCCAGCTGGCGGAGGGGATGTGGGGAGTGGTTTAAAAAGAAGACAACAAACCAGGGATTTGTTTCCAGGAATTTACACGGACGATATTTGGATGCAAACTCTTCTCATTTCTATTCCACGGGGTAGTTAGTAAAATTACTTTTATCCCCTTCTCTGCACAGTCGTTTGCATGTCCCATATAGTCTTCAATAAGAATAGTTATGTTCTGTTCCAAACATATATCAGATTTTTTCTTTGAAGACTGCTCTTTATTTTTTGTCATTTGATTTGTGTGAAAAGTCTGCTTGAATTTATTTGCAAAATGTTTATGTATCCACTTATTGCTACGGTCCTCTATTTCATAAGGGCGGGAGGTTATAACAAAAAGATCATGGTGTGCGGCAAGTGTTCTAATTCCTCTTTTTGAACCGGCGATATGTTTTATTTCATGAAACTCATCTGAAAAATAAAATTCATACATGTGGTTTATTGACTCATCCCAACTACAACCCCACACCTTTCCGAGGTCGTAGGTTGTGTGATGGCGCATCGTAACTTTCGTACCATATTTTTTGTTATGAAATTTGTCCAGAGGGGCAAGAAGATTAGCAAGTACTGCATCTATGTCTACACCGATACGCATGCCACATTATAACAAAGGCAAAGGTAAGGGTAAGGCAGTTGGAAGGGTTAAGGTAAAGTCGTTTGTAAAGATAATTTTGAAATTGGTTTTTCAACGTAGGTGTGGATAAGCCAGGAAAGTGGCGTTGCGATTAAAATGGATATAATCGCAAGCGCAATCATTAAAGGAAGTGGGTATGTTTTTAGAAAATAATGAGGAACAGTATTGAACATAATTACGGAAGAAATGTAGAGCACGAGAAAGTGAAGAAGAAAAAATGCATACGAAATAGAACCATAAAATTGCAGAACTCGCGACTGAAGGAAACGTTTTAAACGAGGTAATTCTTGATATAAAAGACAGCTGACTAAAATAAGTGCACCCGTTGTTTCTCCTATTATTTTATACACATCGGGCATAGTCATTCGGGGAACAGTGAGAAGAAAAAGAGCGAGCATAAGTAGCCACTTCTTATTTAGAATATTTTTCCATTTTGGCAGCGTCATACCCATATAGCACATAGAAACAAATGCAAGGTCCGACCATTTTAAGATGTGGAATGCAAAAAGAGCTATGCCGAGCGCAATACACACATCAATAACAAGGGTTGTTTTTTTTACTATAAAGAAAAAAAGAGGCATTAGAAGAGTTGAAAAAGCTTCTACTCTCATTGACCAGGCAACACCACTCAAAGAAACATTCATTAACAAAAAATTTCTTACAATTTCTGTTGGTGTGATTTTGTGATTAAACCACCACCAAAACCACTCGCCAGAATAAGGATCAAAGCGCCTATGTACAAAGCCAGAAGAAACATAGAGCACAGTGAGAAGCGTTACTACGAAATAGACTGGGTACAGTCGCACCAGTCGTTTAGCGTAGTAGCGGAGCGTTTGATTAAATTGGAAGTTAGATCTCTCGAGCGAAAGAAATGCAACATATCCGCTTAAAACAAAAAAGATGGTAACGACAGCCCTCCCGTTAAAAATAAGTAAAAGTAGCTGTGTTAGCTTTGCTTGTGGAGTGAGCACATCAAAAAGTTTGTGGTGCCACATGCCCCACACTTCATTTATGCGGAGAATATAGAGCGAATGGTGAAAGGCAATTGCAATGGCAGCAAGCCCGCGCAGTCCATCGAGGTGTGCAAGCCGCTTCATACGTAAGAGTATAACGAAAAAAAACGATTTAAAATCCCAATACTTCATTGACCAAGATGATTGAAATTCTTCCGGGCATTTCTTTGTTTACGATGAGGAGTTTATTAATACTACTTCCGGGAACGCCATAGGCTTTGTGTGCGCGTTCAGACTCGAGCGGAAGTGTATATTCTTCAATTCGTCTCATGCCTTGCTCAACGTTTTTGACAATCTTTTGCGTTCCAACAACCCATACAACGTGGCTGGAGCCATATACATATCCGGCAAGTTGGCTGCCGGAAGCTGACGCAATTAAGACATGTCCATCTTCAGTTACCGCATGAACACTTCCAATAGACCATTGTGGAGCAGAACCCATTTTTTTCATTTCCACTCCCTGCGTGGCTCTGTCAAGTTTCATTAGGGAATTTTTGACGGAGACATATTCTCCCGATTCATTGATCTGTTTTGAAATACCAAGAGTGTCAAGCGTTACCGACGTCATAGTCATAACTTCTGCTTGTTTTGGAACAAGCTCGAGAACTTTTTGCTTTGCTTCCTCCCCATTCTCAACAGTAAAGACTTGAAACCCATTTGCGGTAAGCGCAGTAACGGCGTTTGTAACGGTTTGTTTATTTGGAAGTGTGTTCCACATATATATCAATTGTATACCTATTGTGTCGGACGAACGAGGTGTTTACATAAATAGATTTTTCTTACACCAACTATCCATTTCATTATTCAAAGAAAAAAACAGCGCGCCTTCTTCATGGGTGGGAACTTCCATTTCTTTTACGGCGCTTTCAAAACTCTCGTCACTTATATTAAAACGCACATGATTCTTTCGGTTATCTAACAATCTTTTATAGGCAATATTTCGTGGGGTATTCACAAAAATAGTTATTGATGGAACTTTTAGATTATCAGCGATTTCTTTAATGAGTGCTCGCTCGTGTTTCGTGAAGTTTCCCGTATCATGAATAACGGTTTTACCTTCTCTCAAAAGAATCTCAATTCTTTTATACATTTCTTTGTAGATTACATCCCAGTTATCTTGAGTCATATCTTCTTCTCTAACTTCTTTACCAAATAGTTCAAACTTTATGTCATCCAGGTCGATTTTCGAATAACCAAATTTAGTTACCAAAGCCTGAGCCAATGTAGATTTTCCTGAGAATGGAATTCCGCAAAGAATGTAGAGTTTATTCATGCTTATTTAATTATTCCTATCCACTCGGTTGGTGAGAAGATACGTGTGGCTTTGTATTGTTTTAACTTTAGTAGTTCTTTGTCGCCGGTTATAATTACAGGACAACTGCACTCAATAGCAAGCTCTAGCAGTCTATTATCGGGGTCGTCTTTTAGAACTGTGATTTTTTTTGTTGGTTGAACGACGACGAAATACTTATTCATTTGTTTTTCCAAAATAGTTAGGTCTGACTTTGGAAACCTAAACTTTTTAGAGAGAGTCTCAAACAACTCCGCAAGAAGAATAGGGGAAGTAAAAGCAACAAGGTGTTTCGAAATTACAAGCGTGAGAATGTGTCGCGGGTTTCCGCCAAACAAAAGTGCAGATACGATAATGTTTGTGTCGAGCACTACCTTATTGTTTCTTATTCGCATGCCGAACTTCGTAAACAAGTTTATTAACTTGGGCTTCGGATTTGATATTCAATTTTGCCGCAACACGTTTTCCTGTTTGAAACAAATATTCCCATTCTTTTTTGTCTTCTAAATATATACGAAGAGCCTCGCGAATAAGTTCGCTTCTGTTTCGGTATTCCTTTTTGGCAGTAATATCTATTTGTTCTACTAACTCTTTAGGAAGAGCTATGTTAAAAGTTTGTGTTTGCATACAGTTATTGTATTGATCATGTACATCCTTGTCAAGTGGTTTTATTGTTTACTTTTCCGCCAGCCAATAACAAGAGGAAGAATGAAGGTTAGAACGTAGTAAAGGTACACGTCTAGTTTGTAATAACCGTCTGCTGGTTTGAAAACTTTAACAAGCAGAAAGTAATCAAGAACAATTGCAATGAGTGTCCAGGACATTGCTAGAAGCAGATAATACTGAATCGGTTTATTACTGATCTTCTTGAACAAAACCAAAAGTGTCAGTGCTATGCCAATAGGCGTTATAACCCAACCAATGAGTGCGGGCGGCATAATCATAAAAAAGATTATTCCCAAAACGTATCCAACAAACCACAGCACAATCCCCCAGCCAAGAGTGTTTTTGAGGAATTGACTACTCATAGATTGTGTTTACTCAAAAACCTACCTAAAATCTTGTTTGCTTCATTTATTGATTGAGGCTTTAACCGATAATCATGACCTGAATCAAGCGAGTGCAACTCTTTTGGGTTACTAGAAATTTCGTACATTTCCTTCACCACTTTTGGTGGTGCTAGTACATCGGTATTACCGTACACAAAAAGTTTTGGTTTAGGTGATTGTTTTAAATCTTCCGTCATATTATGTTGGGACTGGTCTTCAAAAAAAGCATACGGAAGTTTGATTTCTTTTACTTTTGGACCACCCCCTGGCGGTAGATCTCTCGTTTCTAACAAATAGCCGAGCCTTTTCCATTCTTTATCTTTTTCTTTTGTGGTATATCCACCTTTAGAGAAAGAGGAAAAAATGGCAGCAAATGCAGTGACATATGGATTTTTTGTACCAACGAGCATAGCCATAGTTGCTCCCCTACTGTGGCCCATGACAAAAGTTGGTTTATTGCCATAATACTCAATTACTTCATTAATAGCCTTGAGATAATTAGACATGGTGTACAACGAAATATCGCCGGGACTTTCCCATGTGCCAGGAGGGTCAAAAGATACCGCAAAAAAACCTTTACTTGCTAAATAATCGACGTGGCTTTTCATATGGGCGTAATCTTTTGTATCCAATCTACCTGGCAAGACTAATGCAAGTTTTAGAGAATTGGGATTGCCTTTAGAATATATGGCCAATTCAAAACTGGTGGTATTGATAAGGCTCATGTATGAATTATAACAACTGAATAAATAACCTCACAGTGAAGAGATCAAAAAAAGCTTACTCAGACTATGCGAAGAAAGAAAAAGCCCCTCTCTCCATAGAGAGGGGCTGGTTTAGCACCTGCCGACTGCCCCACAGGCTACGACCGCCCACAGGGCGACGTAGAGGATGAGGAAGAAGATTACTGCAGCTGCAACAAGCGCGGTAAAAGTAAAAACGCGCTTTTTTATCCTTCTTATCCATTTCATACGGAAAGTCCTCCTTTCTTTAGAAATGGCCTATCAGATTGGTATTATACCAAAAAAACTGTAGAAATATTATAGGATATGATAGTGCGCTTGCAATTGTTCATTTAAAAGTAGACATTGGTTTGATATCATAGTGTGTACGTCGCTCTTACACTGGTTTGCAATCTGGGAGATTGTCAAAGCAGTTTAGAGAGACGTATACCCGAGCAAATTCATTTGCGAGTGGTATGAGAATCTGAGGTGCTCTTTTAAATTTTATATTTCCCCTGTAGCTGTGTGGCAGACGGTACCTGCCTGCCGGCAGGCAGGGAGCAGGTCGCATATAATATAAAGACTATGTATTGTGTTTATGCAATCAAAAGTCAAAAAGATGGAAGAATATATGTTGGAATGAGTTCACATTTCGAAAGAAGAATTATTGAACATAATACTGGATATGTTTTTTCAACCAAAAATTATCGACCCTGGAAATCAATTTATATAGAGCAGGCTAAAAACCGAACAGAAGCAAGGATTAAGGAGAAATATTTAAAAAGTGGATGTGGAAAAGAATTTTTGAAGTCAATTCCCCTGTAGCTCAATCGGTAGAGCAGGTCGCTGTTAACGACAAGGTTAGAGGTTCGAGTCCTCTCTGGGGAGCAGAGTTTCCTTAATCGACCCAAAAATAATAGTGTTAGTTCGTGGATAAAAATGTCAGATAAAACAATCCTTAAGGATATACTTGAAAAGATAAAAACTAAAAGCGAGGATGTATCTGCCAAAGCTGGTGGTATACAAAAAACTGGTAGCTTTCTTAAAGAATTTGCTGAAATGAGTATAGATAATTTTAATCAAAGTCCGTTAGTAGACCATCCTGGTAATTACATTAATAATTTCCAATCAGTATTAAGCAATTTAGATAAGGTTGATCAACATTTGGGAAGCATGACATCACTCGCTTCTGGTCTTGCTTTTGGCACGGCAAACGCAATGGTAGCGCTTAGTGGAATATCAACCAATTACACGTATCGATCAAATCCCCCATATACATATTTCTACTCCCAGTTTGATCAAGTTATCGATAGGGGTAAGACAAAAGAGCAAGTTATGGTGGGAATTAAAAGATTAGGACTCGACTCTGTTAAAGAAGGACAGGATGCTATTAAACTTCTAGAATCAGCATGGGAAGTTCACATTCAGGGAGTAGGTATATCAACTTCATCGCTAATACCCTTACGCGAAGCTATTCACAAGACTCTTCAAGCAATTCACAAGAAATCACCACAATCAAAACTTAAAAACTGGATTTTAGATTTAGGAGCTAAAGTTGTTTTCTCTCATGTTACCGCCATCGAACTTCAGAATTTACAGACAGAGCATGATTTAATTAGGGATAAGCTATCTGGCTCTAAGAGCGGAACATACTCAAAAGAGGAAGAGAGAACGTTAGTTAGGGAAGGTACACTTCATTTATCAAAAATATTAAATATTATCGATTCCAATAGATTCAAATAAGTTCATATATGAATACTTTTTATAGGCAAGGGTTAATAAACAAGGTTGATAAAGCCATAAAAGATGCCAAACTAATATCGCCTAAATTAGAGCACGGCTATTTAATTGGTAAATATAAAGAAATCCTCGTAGACCAATTGGTTAAGCCAATGTTAGCATCCAAATATAGTACTGGCTCGGGGAAAATAACCGATGCTAAAGACAATATTTCCAGTGAGATTGATGTTGTTATTTATTCGAAAGAACTAATCCCCCCTATATTATTCTCAGAAAATTTTGGGGTATATCCATCCGAAAGCGTCTTATCGTGTATAGAGGTAAAAAGCAGATTAGATAATGGTGAACTAACAGATACTTATAACAAATATAAATTAATTAAAGAAAAAATAAAATACGAAGCAGGTGAATATGATGAAAATGATAACCCTGTAAATCATAAATTATTTGATTTTACTAGAGAGTTGTTCGCGTTCAGTTCTATTCGAAACATTTTTGATCTATATAAAGGAATAGATTCAAATTGGAATAAAGAGCCAATAATAAATAATTTATGTAGCGTAGATGTGGGATGTTGGAGCTTTTGTGCTAATAAGTGGAGTTTTACACCTGCAAATACTGATCACGAGGAAGTTATTTCTTATCTTTCTAATCTTATTAATACATTATCCAAGGTTGCGGAAAGTAGAAAAACTCCTAGAATAGGTCAATATCTAACTGATCCAAAAACAAACACGAAAATAGACTAACATGCATGTTTTGTTAGCAACCTAATTTGTTTTAATCTTTTTCGAGCTTGTTCAGCCAATATAGGGTTTTGAAAAGCCTTGAGATAACATTGGAAAAGCGTTTGGTACGAGCTAAGCTAGGACTGGGGGGCAAATTTTTAGTCTAATAATTGCTGCTGATATAATAATCTCATGATTTTAAAAGTTCTTTCTTGGAATATTTGGGTTGATGGATATTTTGATCAAATTTCAGATTTTCTTAAAAAGTCGGATGCTGACATTATTGGTCTACAAGAAGTAAAAAATAATGACCCAACAAGAAATTTTATTGAATATTTATGCAAATTAAGTTATCACTTTGTCTTTACTCCTGCGCAACAATCGTGGCGCAAAGAGGAAGATTATAAATTTGGTCCTGCAATTTTTAGTAAATATCCGATCCTAAGTACTAGGACTTACGTGTTATCTAAAATCAATAATTACGTAATGGTAGGAGCTGAAATTCAAATTAAAGATAAAGTCTTACACGTGTTTAGCACACACCTTCTTCATACTCACCAGAAAGAATCAGAAGAGCAAGCAGAACAAGCAACAAATATGATTAAAGTTCTTCCGAGGGATAAAGTTATCGTGATGGGTGATTTTAATGCAACCCCAGACAGCCAAGCAATAAAAAACATGAAAGAGTTACTTATTGACACAAACCCAACAAATACTCCGACTTGGAGCGCATATCCCGAAGGTTGTAACCAGTGCCTTCCACAAAAGATAGATATTTGCCTAGACTATATTTTTACCAGCAAAGACTTGTTGGTAAAGTCGTTTAAAGTGGGAAATTCTAGAGGCTCTGATCATTTACCAATACTTGCAACAATTTCTGTATAAACCAGGTCTTAGCTGAGTTATTATCCAAAATTATTTCTTAACCCGTTTTAAAAATACTGTTTCGTCATTACCGGTCCATGTTTTTTTTGTTTCAAAGAACTTGTTATTTGTTCGATAATTTATATATCCATCTCGAGCCTCTTTAGCCATTCCTGGCGGGAAAATAAGGTACGCAACATCTGTATTAAAAACAACTCGTCCCGGATCCCACGGAACATCCTTCTTCCCTAACCAGCCAAAAAGATATGAATAGTCATACGTATAAATGGCGGGATTGTAGATAAAAACCGTATACGGTTTTTTCCCCGCGTCTGCCACTATGGTTTCTACTACCCATTGATCATTTGCTAACGAAACACTTTTATCGGACGAGTTAGCAAGTCCTTTAATAAAAGCCACGCTATTGAGTCCTAAAACGAAGAGTACCCACGTAGCCAATACCACTTTTAAAAGAGGAACTCTTTTAACAACAAGCCCTGTAAGCAGTAATAGAATTACCTCAACCCCCACAAAGTGATATTTCCACACAGGATTTTTGGAAGAAATATAGACAGTAAAAATACTTAGAAGACATAGTAAAAGAAATTGGAAGAGTTTTTTTTCACCTTCTTTGATATGAATCCCCTTTTGTTTTAAAGATAGAGAAAATATCACAAGCCCCGTTATAAAAACGAGTAGGCCAGGGACGAAAGATTGTATTCCTATTGCCTCGTTAAACCGCACGAAAAAACCGAGTAATATTTCAGTTTTTGATAATCCTGTTTGACTTACGACCGCCCCCTTACTTAGTAAGGTATTTATTACTGCCTGTATTTGATTAAATCCATGCCGTGCCTCAAAAAACAAAGAAGGAAGAAAAATTGTCCCGCACCCGAGGCAGAAAAAGATAAAAGTGTATAGCTTCCTCTTTGACGAAAATAAAAGAAAAACTAACGTTCCAAGGAGAACTCCGATACCAAACGCAATATGAAAATTTAAAATGAGCCCAACAATGAGGCCTGAAAAAAAATGTGAGTATTTTTTTTCTTTACCAACAAGAACCGTAACAAGAAGTAGAAAAAGGAGAGGAGAAAGATGTGGGTTCCAAATTTGCGTAGCAAATCCACCAAAATTTAAAATGAAAAGAAGCCATAACAAAACAACCCCCGCTCTCCCGAGGACACCTCGAAGTTTAAAAAGAAGAAATGGAAAAAGAACAAAATAAGGAATGGTAAGAGCAATAAAAACAATTATTCGTGGATTAGCTGAAAAAAATCGACCCAGAGATAAAAGCCAAATCCAGTATGGTCCATAAAAAACACCGGGAATTCCTGAAGATGGGCCTATAAGAGTTAATTTATGTAAATTATCTTGTGCCAAAATTAAATCTCTTGCCGGATCAAACCAAAAAGGAATACTTCCAGAAATAAGAACCTTCAGAGTAAAAATAAATGGGATGAGCCATGAAAGAAAAACAAAAAATATCGTCATTCTGTGGGTGAAGTATACCACTCGCAAATTAATTTGCTCGGGTATAAACCCCTCTAAACTGCTTTGGCAACCTAACGGGTTGCAAACCAGTGTAAGACGGGCAGATACCACTTGTTATTCAATTTGAAGGGGTATGGTGCTGAACGAAATCCCAACACAGGGCTAGAGGTTAGAGTCCTCTCGGCGGTACCTTCAACTTAGCACGGTAAGACAGCAATTAATAAGTGAGTTTGTGCAAGAAGGAAGACGGGGAGCCCTCGGTAAATTCAATATAAATAAATAGAATTAAAGGAAAATATAGGAAGTTAAAGGATGGTTAAAGGAAATTTAGGGTGGTTAAGGGTAATTAGGGAGTTTGGGGAGGTAAGGGTGGGGAGGAAAATAATAGGACAGAATTTTTTTGATAAAATATGGAATTACTAATGATATTAAAAAATAGAACAGTCGTTATTACCGGCGCGAGCGATGGTATTGGAAAGCAAGTTGCTCTTAAACTAGCAGAACATGGCGCTAACCTGGCTTTAACAGCAAGAAATGAGGCGGGTCTTAAAGAAACCCAAAAAGAATCTGAAAAAAGAGGAGCAAAGAAAGTGAAAATTTATCCGTGTGACATTCGTAATATTCAAGAGCTTAAAGCAACTGTTCAGAAGGTTGTTATCGATTTTGGGAGAATAGACGCTCTTCTTAATATTGCAGGGATTTGGCAGAAAATAATGCCCGTTGAAGAAATTGAAGAATCAGTAGTTGACGACGTTATTCAAACAAACTTGATCGCACTAATACATACAACGCGGTTGTTTTTACCGCATTTGAAGAAACAAAAGGAAGCTGCAATTATCAATGTTTCTTCCAAATCTGGTATTGTTGCTCAAGCTGGCCAATCTGTTTATGCTGCCAGCAAATACGGAGTTAGGGGTTTTACAGAAGTACTGAAGGTTGACCTAAAGGGTACAAACGTTAGGGTTGCGGGAGTATACCAAAGCGGTACAAACACCAAAATGTTTAGTAAAACCGGTGAAAATTTTCCCGTAGAAAAATTTACCAATCCAGAAGATTTAGCAGATGTAATTGTATTTATGCTTTCCCGGCCGGCAAAAATTTGGCTTCACGAAGTTCGGGTGGAATATTAAATTATCCCATGATTGAAACTACCATTGAAGAGATAAAAAGATTAGCTAGAGAGTATGCAACGAAAAGGGAGAAATGGCATTTTCATATTTTGACACCTAGTTGCCAACTTAACAAGAAACATAAGTATGCTCTTATCCTTGAGAATGTTGAAAATGACATTGCGCACGTTTGCTATTCAGCGCAACCATATATGAATATTGGTAAAGAATTAGTGCAGTTACTTCATGGCAGCGATGTAATCAAGAAGGAGAGTGAAAAAAAAGACATACCGGTGACTTTTCAAATAAGTAAACTTTTAGAAAGAGCAAAAAATTAAATGAACAAGGAAAGTTCTGGCACCACCATGTTCTTTTTCCGTTCTGTAAATTCAATAAGAATAAAAGCAAGTGGACGATTTTATTTGAGGACAAAGAGGAAAATGAAGTAATTGAAAGTATTACTGACAAAGAACCAAAGGGAGATCTTCAACATATTGAAGCGCTTTTTTATAGTCAGAAGAAGTAACCTTGCAAACAAAATTAAAGGAAAATACAGGAAGTTACCCACCTTCGTCAAGACTTCGGCGGGCAAGGGGGTAGTTAGGGAGTTTGGGGAGGCACGGGTGCAGGGGGGGGTTGAGGTATAACAATCTGCATGGTTAAAATATCTAAAGCTACACAGAAAGAGGCGCTTACTGAAGAATGGCGTGCTTTTACCCACCAACATTATGGTTCAGGAACGAGATGGATAGAAAAACATTATCGCTTTAAGGCTGAGGAGAATGGGAAAATAGTAGGAACAATTGAGGGAAGATATGAGCCGGGCGTTCTGCACATTGCTGCGCTTATGGTAAAAGAGGATACGCGGGGCAAAGGTATTGGTACCATGCTTATTAACAAGGCTGAAGAGTTTGGTAAAAAACGAGGCGCACATAGAACATGGCTTAGCACTGGTGTAGGTTGGCCAAGCGGGATTTTCTATGAAAAGCTCGGATTCACCATTATGGCACACCTTCCTGATTTTTATTTTCATAAAGATTTTGTTATATATACGAGATTAATTAATTAAAGTCATCTTATTTTCTTTCAAAAAAATATTCTCTTGGAAATAAACTCATGAAAGCGATAGAAGATTATCTTGCAAACATGAATTATGACACGCTGTGGGTTGATACAAATGCATTTAATACTCGTGCACTCTATCTTTATAAGTCGGTTGGTTTTGTAGAGCGGGAGGTTGGCCTAATGAAAACGATTAAAGTCAAGGGGGAATATTAATATCTATTCAACAAATTTAGGCATCAACAGCCCTTTTTGCAATTTGTGGGTCCCAGAGAGGATTGCAGATATAAGTAAATTGACACGGCTCCCTTGTCACCGCTTCCCAGCCATTTGGATGCGGTGCTTTAATAAATACAAGCGTTCCTGGTGAAAACGAGATTACATTTCTTTCTGGAGAAGCCACGTATACGCCTAACGCAAGAGGATCAACAGACATAGGAAAAGCCAAAGTGAACCCTCCTTCCCGACAATATATTATTTCAAAATCACCCTTTTCAGACGCTCCATTTGTAGTAAGGTGTAAAGTAATATTATCTCTGTCTTTTACTGCAGGGGGATAGAGCGTATTTACAGATACTTCAGTGAGGCCTATTCCGGGTAATACTACCTTCCATAAAATTACATCCTCTTCTTTGTTTCCTTGATTATCAAGAAATGGAAACTTTTCTGGATTTTCAAGTTCTTGTCCATTAAAACTCGGGATTGACTTGAGTAATTCTTTTAAAACGTCCAAAGAAATTCCTACAAACTTGCAAGCTTCAAGAAGCGATGGGTTATCTAAACGAGGAATGTCAATTGTTTCTAAGTCTGCAACTCGTAGGACTATTACTCCAGGGTGATTTAGTTCATCTCTTTTTTCAAATAAAAGACCCTCTTCCATTGTATTCATATTGTACAAGGATAGAAAAGAAAATGCAGGCTGTAGTGGCAGCCTGCAGGAATTTCGTTTTTTTATCAATGCTTTCTTATTGCCTCTTCGATTTCGAAGAGGACAACAAGAATATTAATTATTGGAATTAGGCCGAAGCCTAATCCCAAAAAAAAACGAATTAATTTTCCATTTTTTCCGGGCAACACCGGATCTTTGTCCATTGCCCAGAGGGTCGCCACCACAATGGCGACCAGAAAATTCACTAATCCCAAGTCCATTTTTTGGACCTCCTTTGGGGAAAAGATATATGGTAATTATACAAAACTATAGGCTATTGAGCAAGTCAAGAGGTACTGGATCCCCGCCTTCCTGCCTCGCGGCAAGGCGGGCGCGGGGATGACAAGGTCGCGGGGATGACCCACCTTCGTCAAGACTTCGGTGGGCAAAGCATAATCTGAGATTGCCACGCTTCGCTCGCAATGACAATGAAAAATTTCGTGAGGTATAATTCAAATGAGCATGGCACGTTTTATATTCTCCTTTTTTAAAAACAGAATACTCATTTTTATCTTCATTGCTTTGTATATTGGGTTTGCGTTTCTTACTTATCGACATTATGGCTTAACGATGGATGAGTTTTTTGTATATGCACGGGGAAAATATTTTTATACCAAAGTTCGCGGCAATGATAAATTTCTACAAAAGGGGTTTGTAGTAAACGAAGGAAGAAACCAGGATCTACTTTACAATAATAGTTCCTACCCCGCTCTTCTTTATGCAGTTAACGACGGGGAAACGTACGAGGGGTATCACCTCTTAAACTTATTGATAGCCGCGAGTATCTTTTATTTATTCTATGAAGTCCTCCTTTATTTATATAAGAAGCCGTTTCTTGCGCTTGTTGGACCGGTGTTTTTACTATTTACCCCCCGATTTTTTGGAGACATTCCCGCAAACCCGAAAGATATTCCGTTTGCTATTTTATATTTTGCGACGCTTGTTGTTATTTTCTTCTCAAAAACATGGAACGAGAAGCTGCGAATACTTATTGTTGGAATATTGATTGGACTCACCTCCTCTATTCGACTCCTGGGAATCTTTCTACTTCCTGTTTATTTTTTATATCAATTGACGACGTCTTTCCTTCAAGAAAAAAGGATTATGCGCGACTTTATCATTAATACAATACTGGGGTCATTCCTAATCTTTTTAATAGCCTTTCTTATTTTTATTTTCAATATGCCGTATGTTGGCGCAGACCCGTTTAACCATACGCTTGAGCTACTTAACGTTAATAAAAACTATCCGTGGTTCGGGGATATACTTCATTTTGGCAAAACTTATTCTATTTACACTCGTCCGCAAACCTATTTATTTATCTGGATTTTGATAACGACTCCGCTTTTTGTTTTAGTACTGTCTCCAATTACTCTGTTTAAGAAAATGGTTGGAGAAAAAAAGAGCATAATAATGCTCGTATGGATTTCACTACTTTTCCAGATCTTTCTCTATCTTGTTCTACGTCCGGTAATTTATAACGGTATACGGCACTACGTATTCTTAATCCCCCACCTTGTACTCCTTGCTTCCATATCTTTTATTGAATTATTAGCAAACAGAAAGTTTAAATACGTGGTTGTGTTTTTAGTGGCTATCAATTTTTTTGTTGTAACCAAATTCTATGTTTCATACCACCCGTATGAGTATATTTATTTTAACGAACTGGTTGGTGGGGTAAAGGGCGCAACGGGAAATTTTGAAGTTGATTATTGGGCGGCAAGTGACAAAGAAGCGCTGACGTGGTTAAGTGATTACTTAACAAAGAACAACATCCAAAAACCAAAAATAGCTACTTGCTCTAAGTCCGCAACTCTTGGCTATTACTTACCAGAAGCGAAAGATTATAACAATAAAATGAAGAAAGCAGATTACATAGTGTGTTATGACGGAGTTTTGAAAAATAAGATTGAAAAAATACCAGGGAGTACGCTAATTCACACGGTTACTCGTGATGATGTGCCGTTTAATTACGTTTATAAAATAGAACACTTGAAGTTAAAGGAAATTAAGGGCGATTAAGGGATATTAATCCGCCTTCGTCAAGACTTCGGCGAGACAAGGGGTAATTAAGGGTTGGTAAGGGTAGTTGGGGTGGTTTGAGGAGATTGAGGTCTGATATACTTTCAAGACATGGGCAAGGAGCATTCGGTTATTATAGTT
The DNA here is from genome assembly GCA_964358525.1 of uncultured Gammaproteobacteria bacterium. Classification (GTDB taxonomy): domain Bacteria; phylum Patescibacteriota; class Microgenomatia; order UBA1406; family UBA1406; genus CAYHPU01. Next base: position 21,747 of record CAYHPU010000003.1, on the reverse strand, counting down.
CCCGGACTTGGAGATGAGACGCGGTTCTTGGCGTTTGCCACACGGTTTTGGCGCGGACAAGGACTGGAGCCTATTGTTTATTCTGTAGGATGGCGGGACGGCGAAAATGAATTTCTCCCCAAATTAAAACGACTAATGGGGTTAATTGATAAACTAGTTGGAAAAGGAAATGTGGTTTCTTTACTTGGAACAAGTGCTGGTGGCAGCGCAGTACTGAATGCGTTCATTGAGCGGAAAAACGTTGTCCATAAAATAATAAACGTAAGTGGTCGTTTGCGAACAGGGCCAGTTACTGGCTTCCGGTCTTTTAAATCAAAAACAGCATCAAGTCCTGCGTTTGCACAATCTATTAGACTGTTTGAAGCAAGAGAAGAAACATTAAGCGCTGTCGACAGAAGAAAAATAATGACGGTACGGGCACTATTTGGCGATGAGCTTGTACCATCGGAGACAACCATACTTCAGGGAGCATACAATACGGTTGTACCAACTCCTGAACATGTTTTTAGTATTGGAATGGCTTTAACATTGTTCTCAGAACCACTGATTATGTTTCTAAAAGACAAATAAGAGAAACCCCACCTTAATGGAGTGTATACTTTCTTCATGAAAAATGATTTAAGTTCAGTTGTTCTTGTCTTTAATGACCGTAACGAACTTGTCCTTCAGCTTCGTGCTGCTAAAGACGACAACTTTCCACTTCATTGGGATTTCTCTGCAGCAGGTGGGATTACACCAGGAGAGAATCATAAAACTGCTGCAAAGAGAGAACTTCGAGAAGAGCTTGGAATAAAAGTAGACTTAGATTATATAGGTGAAGAGTTCTACCAGGACAATGATTTTACGGACAAACTGTATATCTACAAAACCAAACATAACGGCCCATTTATTCCCGACTCGAACGAAGTTGAAGAAGTGAGATTTTTCAAATTGGAACAAATTGAGGAAATGCTAAAAGCAGGTGTTAAATTTCATCCGGAGTTTATTTATCTATGGAACAAGGGGATTTTAAAGGAAATAAGGGAAGGCTAGGGATTGTTAGGGTTGTTGGGGAGGGTGTATAATAGTCCATTATGGTATTTAACGCGTTGGGTTGGGCGGGGGCGATTATTTATATTCTTTCCTATCTCCTGCTTTCATTGAAAAAACTTCCATCGCATTCAAAACGTTTTCACGGGTTGAATTTACTGGGGGCAATTGGTGTAACAATAGCTGCATTCTATAATCACGATATTCCGTCAGTAGTACTTAATGTTGTGTGGGGAATTATTGCCATTTTGAGTATTGTGATAAAATAGTGAGATGAATACCAAGAAGGTTGTGGCGCGACTTACCAAGCTGTACCCTGGTAAAAATATCGTATTAAATTCTCCCGAATTTCCACTTGAGGTTATTTGTGAGCTAGACGCCGTTAGTCAAACACACGCAATTGGCGTGATAGATTTTATTCGTCCGCACTACCATAAGATAAACACGGAGATTTATGAAGTTATTAAGGGTGAACTTATTGTGTATCTTAAGGGCGAAACGGTATTACTTAAAAAGGGAGAGAAGATAAAAATAAAACCGCACGAAGTTCACTCGGGTGTAGGGAAAGAAACGTGGATAAACGTATATTCAAAACCTGGATGGAAACTCGAAGACCATATAATGGTGAAGAATATAGAGGATAAATAGAACCAATTGTTATATTGTTGAATTGTTAAATTGCTAGATATGAAAATAACTGAACTTGAAAAGCGAATTACAGCAATAGAGAAAAGAAATAAACGCGTTGAGATAGATAAAGCGTGGGAGATGAGCTATTTTAGGAGAACCCTTTTGGTCGCGTTTACTTATCTGAGTATTGGGCTTTATATGTGGGTAATTGGAGTCCAGAGTCCGTGGCTTAATGCCGTTATCCCCTCTCTTGGGTTTCTGCTTTCTACACTGACGCTACCACTGTTTAAAAAATGGTTTATAGAGAGAAATAAATGAGCTATTATAAAAAGTTCAGAATTGTTATTGGTACTCCGTTGTGGCGGATATATTTACGGTGGGCGTATAAAACATGCATCAGCGACTTTCGAAAACTCAACTTTGTACCAAATTTTTCCAAACAAGAATTTACCTGTTTGCTTTGTGGTGTGGGGAACGAAGTTACTGCGGACGAGTTTATTAGATTTGTACTAGAGCGAAACAAGAATCCACATATTTGGATAATAGATTTAGGAAATGAGCAGCTTAGTGCGGTTCGGCACATGATTGAGAAGAAGTATCCATCTGTAAATATCACGATAAAAGAAATAAATGCATTGGACTTGGCCAGTATTATCAAACCCAACAGTATTGACTGGATAGAAACAGATGGAGTATTTGAATTTTTTCATGTAGCCTCACTTAAAAAACTTCTGATTGTATGGAAAGAGTTGCTTTCAAGAAATGGATTTATAACTACGCGCGCATGTGCTTCACGTGGGAAGGTTGACGAATTTCTAGACAACATGAAAGTAAAAACTGCCAGAGAGTGGTTGCAGGTGGAAAACTTTACTCATACAGAAAAGTTATTGGACAAATTATTTACTGAGGCGGGATTTAGGTATGTTGATGGACCAACTGTGGCTCCGTTATATAGAAGGTATTCACTGATTATAGAGTAAATTAAGGGTGAGTAAGGGTGGTTTAGGGGAGTTAGGGTTGCTTAGAGAGGGTGAAAGTGTCGAAGATTTGCAGAATGGTTTTTTCCGAAGCACTCCAGTGAGCTATTGCCGTAATAGCATAAATGCCATAGCCGTTCCCTGTTGGTGGATACAATTCCCAGTGCATTGCGCGGATTGGTAAACGCGGGTCTGTTTTTGCGTCATCGTATACAAATACAAATCGTTTCCACCCGTGCCACTCATCTGCAAGGGGTTTTGTCATGAAGGTTCCTTTAAACTGTGGGTTTGCCGACACGTTTTTTACCAGTAGTTGGGCATAGTTTCCTCCGTCGACAACCGCCATTCGTTCTACCAGTTCCACACCGATGAAAATTTTATTATTCGTAAATGTTGTTCCGCGCGTATTCACCTGCGACTTCCAGTCTTTAGGAATTTGCAGTGACCATCCCTGTTTTGAGGTATAGGCGTTGTCTGTGGTTGGTTTAACATTAAGATTGATTTTCCCACCCAAGCTATACACGGTCGCAAACAGTATTCCAAGCAACAATCCAAAAGCGAGTGCAACACCAATACTATTTTTAATTCCACTTACGAACCAATTTCCTGTTGCGGGAAGTTTTTTTTGAACAAATTTGCTTAGGATCAACCCAACCACTCCTACAACCATGAGACCTAAACCTATATTGCGGCCAAAACTAAAAAAATCTGAAAACAATTGTTGCATTATTGCTTTTCCCCACGAGGGGAGTTGTTTGTCTTGAGATAGCAGCATACCTATTAGTGCTCCAAGACTACCAATTCCCGCCGTTATAAGACCACTTGTTAATAATAGTGCAGCCGTATCTTTTAATTGCTTTCCTAGTAAGAAGTGCATTATAAGAAGTACTCCAGTAAAGATTGCTATTCCCCAATTAACAAGCACAATGGCTCTAACTACACTTTGCATAGTTGTCAGCGATTGGGTAGTTTGTTTCAGCTGTGCGCTTGTCATTTTTAACATTACCGCGAGTTCACCCAGTCCCACTTCTTTGGGCGCTTCAATAGGAATATTCCATTCTTTGAATGGTGTATAGAATTTTAGTGTGGTAGTTTTTCCTTGGAGAAAATCTAGCGCGCGGTTTACATTTTCATTTACGAGCTCTCGAATTCGAGATTCGGTAAGCATGCCGCTTATTTTAATAGGGGCAAGTCCTTTCGAAAGGGTAACAGCATTTGACTCTTCTTGTAGGCTGTCTATCTTCAGCAAAAGTTCGGTGTATGCGCCGCTTTTTTCAATTGCGGTTGTCCAATATTGTGCCTGCAACAGCTTAGTCTGCACCGCTCCAAGGAATAAACAAAGTAATAGGGTTATAAGAAAGAATGTTCCTGTGGCTGCACGCAAAATATCTTTCACGATTACAAATAAATATAGCACAAAAAGAATATGCTAGAATTTTCTCGTGGAAAATGAACGATATGAACAACTGCGACAGATAAAAGAAGAAGTACTCGCATTAACACAATCCCCTCTTTATACATATCGTACCGAGAATAAATATCATCCCGTTATTGGTGAAGGAAACCACTTTGCAACAATTTTATTTGTAGGGGAGGCGCCAGGGAGAAATGAAGCGGAACAAGGGCGACCATTTTGTGGAGCGGCAGGAAAAATACTAGACGAGCTACTTGCTCATGCAGGAATAGATCGCAAAACAGTATATGTGACAAATATCGTGAAAGACCGTCCACCGGAAAATCGTGATCCCACGCTCGACGAAATAGCGCTTTACGCGCCCTTTTTAGATCGACAAATTAATATTATCCAGCCAAAAATAATCGCGACACTTGGAAGGTATTCTATGGCGTACATTATGAATAAATTTGGACTCGAAAAGGATTTGCAGACAATTAGTAGAATTCATGGGAAGAAGTTTAGTGCACCCGCTGGGTATGGGAATGTGACGATAATCCCCTTTTATCACCCAGCCGTTGCAACGTACCAACGGTCGCTACTACCCGAGATGAAGAAGGATTTTGAAATACTTAAAAGTATTAAGTAATAGATTGCCGCGCTTCGCTCGCAATGACATTTAGTTTACTCATGTAGGAAATTCGTAAGAAGGTACATAAGGACGATTCCTAAAACAAACGGTATAGTTTGTTCCCATTTTCGTTGTTTCTTAAATTCTACATGAAGCGAAGGAATAAGATCGGAACACGAAATATAAATAAACATTCCTGCAGAAAATGCAACAAAAAGTGGAATAACTTTTTCTATCATAGAAAGAAAATAATAACCAATAAGTGCACCAAAGAGAGCTGTTAGCGAAGATAAGAAATTAAAAAAAAGTGCCCTTCCTTTACTCAAACCTTCATGAATCAGTATAGTAAAGTCGGCAATCTCTTGTGGAATTTCGTGAGCAATAATCGCGATTGTTGTTGTTATCCCAACTACAGGATTTATTAAAAAAGCGGCGGCAATTGCTATGCCGTCAAGTATATTGTGGAAACTGTCTCCAAAGATAATAAGGTATGTTGTAGGGTGTATGTTATGCGATTCATTATGATGATGGTGAAACCACCAAATAAAACGTTCCATAAAAAAGAACGTCACCACTCCGAGTAGAACAGGTATGAATATATTTTGTCCATTTGCTTCGCGGACTGCCTCTGGAAGGAGATCTAATAATGCAGTTGCAAGCATAATGCCAGCGCTGAACCCAACGAGATAGAGAGTGAGCTTCTCGGAAAGTATTTTCCTCCAAACGAGTAATACCACTCCCGTAAGAGAAATAGAGCTTACTATTGTTGTTGCAATAATAATGGAAAGAAGCATGGAGGGTATTATACAGCAAGTTTGGTATACTGAAAAAAATGAATCTGAAAAATAAAATAATACTTGAGTCGCTTGCAAGCGATTTGAAACGAGTTGCGCTGGGCCTTCATCGTGGATCGAGTGCAATGGCGCAGCGGTTTTTAGAAGAAGCCATTTTGAGAAAATCAGAGGTAAAAATGTCCTCGGTGGCTCCCTATATAAGAATTCTATTATCAAAGATTAGTAGAGAAATAGATAAAGAAGATGCGTTGATGTATAGCACGCTTATTCAGAATTATGTGGTGTGTAAAAAATAAAATTCATTGAGGGTCGCACCCTCCGCTACTGCGGAGTGGAGCGACCCTGGGACAAGAACCCAAAATGAATAAAGAAATATATTTTAAATCCGAGAGAAATGTGTTGTTTGGGAGGCTGTATGTTCCTGACGCATATGATCGTGGCGTGGTGTTTTTACACGGAGGTGGTGCATCAACTTCTATCCGGTATGCATATCTTCAAAGCGAATGTTACAAAAATAACATAGCGTCTTTTGCGTTTGATTTTCGTGGGTGTGGGAAAAGTGAAGGAATATTTTCTGACGGCAGTTTAGTAAATAGAGAAATAGATACAACCAACGCAATCTCATATTTTCTTACAGAAACAAAACTAGATAATTCTCATTTTTATTTATGGGGAGCGAGTATGGGAGCGCATGTTGCGTGTAAACTACTTAATACTATCAATCCATACGGTGTCATTCTCCAATGCGCTGCAGCGTATGGAAAAGAAGCAGAAAATATTCCACTCAACGAAGAATTTACCCGGATTATTCGTGCCCCGGGAAGTTGGGAGAATTCTACCGTTTTTGATGATCTCTCAAAATATCAAGGGAAAGTATTAGTTGTGTATGGAGACAAGGACACTGTTATTCCGGAAGAGGTTAAGGTAAGGTATCGAGATTGCTTCGCTCCGCTCGCAATGACAAATTATATAGAGCTGAAAGGAGGCGCACACAGTCTTTTGTTTCCACAAAATGAGGAAGAGAAAAAAGCACTAGAGAAGATGACTGAGGTTGGAATTTCTTTTATAAAAAATTCTCCTTAAAGACCTTAGGGACAGTAGAAAAAAGTATAAAATGAAATCTATGGATGCGTTTTTAGAAGAGGTACGGAAAATAGCATATATCGACGGTCCCGTGCAGAAACATATTGACTTATCATGTGCTAAAGGGAAGAAATTAGCTCTGGCTTTAGGTGCAAATGAAAAAATCGTTGAAGCAGGAACGTTACTGATGGACTGTGTTATTAGTAGAGCAATTAAAGAAAACAGACTAGCGGAGCATGTAACAATGTGTCTTGGAAAGACAAACGAGCTACTCTCGAGGTCAAATCTATCCACGGAAGACAAAGAAAATATTCGTTACTGCGTTCTTGAGCACCATGGAGCAAAAAAATTCTACAGCCTTGAATCTGAAATCTGTTGTAATGCAGATTGTTATCGATTTGCGTCCGTTGAAGGATTTATGTATGCAGTACGATATTTTCGTGAGATGGAATTCTCTGATCTAGTCACACTACTCAAAAATAAATTAGAAGAAAAGTGGGATGCCATAAGTTTAGAGCAGGTGAGAAAAGAACTGGGGCCGGAATATAAAGTTGTAAAAACATTATTAAGTTCATTGAGGGTTGCACCTTAAAGGGAGCAACCCTGGGAAACGCGTTGTTAGATTTGCGAGGCGTAGAGAGTTGAAAATAGAGATGATTTGTTTTCAGAAAGAGACGTGTAGGTTCCTTGCTCCACTATTTTCCCCTTTTCAAATACATAAATAACATCCACATTTTTGAGTGTTGTTACGCGGTGCGCGATAGAGATAATTGTTTTGTCTGCGAGTTCGCTATCTATCTGTTTCTGAATTGCGGATTCTGTTTCGCTGTCGAGAGAGGAAGTTGCCTCGTCAAAAATAAGAATGTCTGCATTTTTAACTATGGCGCGTGCTATACCAACGCGTTGACGCTCACCTCCTGAAAGGTGATACCCTTTTTCACCAATAAGCGTTTCAAGCCCCTGTGGTAAACGGGCTATAACTTCTTCAAGACGGGCTATTTTAATTGCATTTGTAAGAAGCACTTCGTCGACTTCTTTCATAAGTGTTATATTCTCAGAAATGGTGAGATTAAACATTTCTGATTCCTGGAGAACAATTGCTATACGATTGGTAATCTCTTCATGGGAAACATCATAAAAACTTGTATTTCCAATTTTATAATCGCCTTGTTCAATGTTATAAACTCCCATGAGTAATTTGGCGAGAGTGGATTTTCCACACCCGGTTTGGCCAACAATACCTATTTTGTTACCACGAGGAACGGTGAGTGATATTTCTTGTAGCGCCTCTTTGGTTTCGTTATCTTTTATATATTGAAACGAAACATTTTTAAGAGAGATAGAATTCCAATCTCTGGGAAATTGTTGCATACCAAAATGAATGGCAGATTTTTCTTCAAAAATGGGCATCATGCGGGCAATGGCTGCTTTAGAGTCTAGAATTTGATCGTATGAAAAAAGAAGCTCACCAGTAACATTTATGAGCCGATTTAGATACCCGTAGAAAATTACCAGGGAACCAATTGAGAGAGTTTTTGCAAGTACATCATTTCCAACAAATAAGAGAAATATGCCGTAAGAAATTCCATTGAATATCTGATACCAAATCCACATGTTTGTACCGAGTAGTCGAAGAGTGTTGTTATGGTGCTTTATAATAAGTTCTTTGTGTGCTACAACAGACTTAAAAGAATCTGCGGCGCCGAGTGATTTAATAGTGAGAACATTACTAATTCCTTCTATAAAAGAGCCGCTCGACTGTTCCATAGATTTATAATACGCATTGTTTATTGCATTGATCTTTGTATAGAAAAAACGGAGTATGCCACAGAAACCTATAAGATATACAGAGAAAAACAAAATATAGACAGGCCTAATAAAAAAGAAAATTACAACAAAACCCAAAATAACTGCAAAAGAGTACAATATTTCATTATTTAAAAAACGTATAAACTGGTTAAGACCACTTGCTCCATTTTGAATTCTTTGCACTTTGTTTCCGGTATTTTCTGAACCTTGCCACGCGATACTATGTTCAAGAAGCTTCTCGAATCCGGTTACCCGGATGTCGTATACAATTATTGCAATAAGATCGCCGATGTGGCGTTTGATGGTGAGTCGTGTAATTGCAACAACTGCAAGGGAAACGGTCATAAAGGAGATGTAGGAGTAAAATTCTTGAATATATTGTGGGTTTGATGTTGCATTTGTAAGCGTATCCACAATTTTCCCTATTAAAATAGGAGGGACAACTTCAAATGCATGTGTTGCAAAAAGAATTACATTGAGAGTAATAAATTTGTTTTTATGCTTTCCCGAGAAAAGCACTATGGCTTTGTAAAGGCTATGCCAGCCAAACTGTTTTGATTCCTCGGTGTAACGGTCTGCGGAGTTTTTCATATGTTTATTATAACGCTAAGGTACTTAAGTTACTTAAGGAGCTTAAGTAACTATGGTATAATACAGATATCAATTGGAACCCATGAAAAATTGCTAATTATTCTTTAACCCTTCTGTTCCTGTTCTGTTTGTGTTCACTATTATCAGTACAATATATACAAGCCTATGTTGAAGCTAACAAACATTTCAAAAAACTTTCAAGGCAAGCAGGTCTTAGACAACGTAAGCGTGGTAATTAATAGTGGGGAAAAAGTTGCGCTAGTGGGAGACAATGGCGCAGGAAAAACCACATTATTCCGCATTGTTATGGGGCTTGAGAAACAAGACGATGGGAGTGTAACAAAAGAAAAGGAAGTATTTGGCTATTTGTCTCAAGAGCCACTGAAGGGAATTACTGAAACGGTCGAAATGTATCTGTCTTCGCTTGGAATAAACATGGAGGACGAACACGTTATTCGAAAAATATTTAGCCGAGTAAAACTTGATGCTCGAGTAATGACGGTTCCCTGCTCTTCTTTGAGCGAGGGGCAAAAGACAAAAGTAGCACTTGCTTCCCTACTTCTTCAAACACCAGAAGTTACCGCGCTTATACTAGACGAACCAACAAATAATTTAGACCTAGAAGGAATTGTGTGGCTTGAGCACTTTGTTAAACACTTCAAAGGAATGGTATTTATTGTTTCGCATGACCGGGCACTTCTTGACGGCGTTGTTGAGAAAATAATTGAGTTAAAAGATGGGAAATGTACATTGTATGGTGGTAATTATTCTTTATATATTGAAGAAAAAAGGAAACAGGCGGAGGCATATAAGCGGCACTACGATGAACAGGAGAAGAATATACGGAAGCTTGAGCAATCTATAAAAGACTTAACAGTTCATGCGCGTAGCATAGAAGCGGAAACAATCCATTTTCACTATCGGAAGCAGGCGGCAAAAATTGTTCGTCGAGCAGTAACTCAACGCTCACGAATAGAGCGGATACTCGAAAATGAAGAACATCTTGAGAAGCCGGAAGAAGTAAGGAAATATAACGCAAAACTCGCAGGTGTTGCGATAAAAGGGAAAACAGTTCTAGAAGTGAAAAAAATCTCGAAAAGTTTTGAAGAACATTTAGTGTTTTCTGACTTATCATTCATAATAGACGGAGGTGAGCGTGTTTGGTTTTCGGGGAGGAATGGAAGTGGAAAGTCTACATTACTCAATATTATTCGCGGAAATCTACGAGCCGACTCTGGCGAAGTAAACTTGGGTCCGGGAATTAAAACAGGATATTTTTCACAAGAACAGCGGATGTATCCGTCTGACATGACCGTTTTAGAGGAGCTTCAGAAAGATGGTACATCAACCAGCGAAGTACACCGACAGGCAAAAAAGTTTTTACTCTCGCGCGAAATAATGAATACAAAAATGAATACGCTGAGCGTTGGGCAACAGACAAAAGTGGAGTTTTTAAAATTATTGTCGGGAAGTTATCAGCTCCTACTACTTGACGAGCCAACAAATCATATTGAAATACAAACGCGGGAACTTATTGAAGAGGCGCTGCGAAACTACCGAGGAACACTACTGGTAAGTTCGCACGATAGGTATTTTTTGGAGAGAATTGGAATAGGAAGGACTATTTCTTTAGATTAAATCCGAAATCCGAATGTCGAAATCCGCCAGTTGGCGGACGAAACAAATCATAAATCACAAACCCCAAATGGGGAGGGGTTTTAGAATTGGTAAAATAGACACATGAAAACAGGAAGTATCTATTCTGAAATTAAGGGAACGGGTGACGCAATTGTATTTATTCATGGATTTACCCTAGACCACAGAATATGGAACGAGCAGGTTAAACTCTTCTCAAGAAATTATCAAACATTGTCGTATGACATGCGGGGGTTTGGGAAATCTCTTGTTCCGCACAAACCATATAGTCACCACAACGATTTACGAGATATACTCGAATTCAACAAAATCAAGAAAGCCCATATTGTTGGCTTATCACTTGGAGGAGAAGTTGCGATAGATTTTACACTCACCTATCCGGAATTTGTCTTATCACTCGTGATCGCTGATTCGTCACTTGGTGGATATGCAAGTACGGTTGACTGGAGAGTTTTTGCCAAAGAACAAGGTATCGATAAAGCAAAGAAAAATTGGATGAACCATGAGGTTTTTAAAACAACGTGGGAAAATAGTACAGTCTTAAAAGAACTTGAAACAATAGTTTCGGGTTATTCCGGGTGGCATTGGCTGAATAATGACATGAAAGAGAAGTTGTCAATGCCTGCATTAAGTCGTTTACAAGAGATATTAGTTCCAACCTTAATTATCACCGGTGAGAATGACCTACCCTACTTTCAGACAATTGCGGACATATTACATAAAGGTATAAAAAATTCTCAAAAAAAAGTTATTATAGGAGCGGGACATATGAGTAATATGGAAAAACCGGAGGAGTTTAATAGAATACTGTGGGATTTCATTGAGGGTCGCACCCTAAAGGGAGCGACCCTAGGAATTATAAGTTTATAAAATACAATGTTTGAGAATATTTCTACTGTTTTAATTTGGTCGGAAGATTTTAGAAAGCTTGCAGATTGGTATAGAGAGAAACTAAATCTCAAAGTTGTTGAAGAGCTGAACCATCCGCAAGACACTGGAGTGCTTTTTGAATTTGAAAAGGGTGGCGCATGGCTATGGATTGGGCAACACTCGGAGGTGCATGGAAAAAATAAAGATAAGAGTCGGCATATGTTTAATATTACCGTTGCATCTGTTGAAGAAACATATACAGCGCTCTTGGCAAAAGGAGTAAAATTTTTGGCAACTCCATTTAAAGCACCGACGTTTGATAAATATTTCGCAACGTTTTATGATTTGGACGAGAATTTAATTCAAGTAATAGGAGATAAATAAACATTGGACCAAATTTTCTTTAGTTGTTTGGGCGGACACGGGGGTCCGCCCCTACGGTTCGGGAGTTTGGTCGGGGAGACCTCGCCCCTACGAAATCTGATAGAATCACTATATGAATAAAATTTTGGTTTTTGGGGATTCGATTGCGTATGGGAAGTGGGACAGTGAAGGAGGGTGGGTAGCGCGACTCCGAAAGTATGTTGATGAAAAATTTAATATTGGGAAAGAAGGTAATGTGCAGGTTTATAATTTGGGAATTCCTGGAGAAGTAATGGTGAGAATGGCAGAAAGAGTTGAAAGAGAATTCACTGAGCGTATTTTTCCCAATGAAAAGAATCTCGTGATTATTGCGGCGGGAATAAACGATAGCTGTACGAATAACTGGATGACGCTAAAACAAACACCGGAAAGTGAATTTAAGGAAGCGGTGGTAAAAATTATTCGAACGGTACGTAACTATTCCTGTGATGTGTGTATTGTTGGACTCACACCCGTAGATGAGAGATTGTTTAAGAATTTGTTATTTAACAATAAAGATGTAAAGAAATATGATGGCTACATATCTGAAGTTTGTGAAGAACAAAAAGTATCAAAGATAGAATTGTACGACGAACTTGAAAAAAAGGGATATAAAAACATGTTACTAGACAGTGTGCATCCAAAGGCTGCAGGACATAAAATGATTGCGAATGTGGTAATTTCTTACCTAGAGAATGAGATTGCCACGCTTCGCCAAGTCTGACTTGGCTTCGCTCGCAATGACAAGGTGCGGGCGAGGAAACCTCGCCCCTACAATTTTAATCTTTTTTCGAGGTCGGTGGCGATGTCCTCTACTCCATTATAAACCCCATCGACGTATGATTTTTTGCCGTCATGAATATATCCCAACTTTTCGTAAAGTTTTTTTGCAATTAAATTTTCTGTTGGGTTTACGGCGAGACCAATTTTTTTAAAACCCTTTTCTTTTGCTCGCTGTTCGCACTCGTCTATCAACTTTGTTCCATATCCTTTTCCCCTCATGTCTTCTCTAATATACAGGTCTTCCATGTCTGGATACTCGGGATGTGTTGGTTTGCCGTTCCATTTGAGAAATACAAAGCCGATAGGATCGTCTTTATCTCGCAAAATAAGGAATACAGCTGTGCCATTTTCTTGAAGTTTTAATCTATTTTTAATGGTTAGATCATCTAATGAAGGCTTTATTTTCTTTAGGCTTGGAATATCGGGAATTGCTACAAAAGAGATTGCCATGGAAAAAGTATAACACCGGAATCAATTATCCAAGAGCCACCTGGTAGAATATGGAAATGGTTGAAACAATAAATCCTAGGGTCTTGACATTATTAGTGGACGATGAGTTAAAAGAACACGTTGGTGATGATAAGGTAGTGGTTGGGGTTTATGATTCTCTAGATGAGCTTGTTACAGAGGCGAAGGCAGCGGGGCATACATTTCGCGGACTCTTTGAGTCTTGCATGTCTCGAAGATTTGTACTAGAAGGGAGGACAATTGAGCCGGTTTTGATTTTGGATTTGGTTTTTCTGGATCAGAGTAGACAAAGAGTTGATTATTGTTATATTGGCAAAAACGCTAACGACAGCGAATGGGTAAGAAAAGAAATAGAGAGATTGATGAACTGATTTTCTGGTTTACCAACTTCCACCTCCCCCGCCACCTCCCCCGCCGCCGGAGAAGCCACCAGAAGAGCCAGACGAGAAACCTGAACTTGACGGTGGGGTTGCGCTTCCCGAGAATGAGTTAAACGACGAACCAAGTCGGCTGGCAAAGTACATTGCGGTGAAAGAGTGATTGTCGTATGAAGAATACCATTCGGGATTCGTTAATTTAAAATCTTTAAACCGCTCTGCCCAATTCTTTTCTACTCCAAACGCAACCGCATACGGCAATAGTTTTTCAAACAATAATTGTTTTTCACCTTGGTAATTAAGCTGCCTATCTTGACTCTTCAGAAAGTTTTTCAGTGCTTCCGCTACTTTTGCAGCTTTTGCACCGTCCAAAGTTTTACGCGCCATATTAAGCCCAAAAAGCAGGGAGACAAGTACAAGCTGCGGATTTAGTGTAAACACGGCGAGCGAGATAACCACTAAATAGAAATTACGAATAGATTGAGGATTTTTGGGAAAGAACTGTTCTCTTACCACGCTTTCGTACAACAAATCTTGTACTTCTTTTACCGTTTTATATAGCTCTGCTCCTTTTATGCGAAGTTCAAAAGGGTCGTCCTCAAAAAAATCCTGAAGAATTTGTATCTCAAAAAGTTGCAGGGTTTCATTTTTCTTATTTCGTCGATCACGAATAATGTAGAAATCATCTTTTTTCCGTTCCTCTATTTTTAAATAGCCACGATATGCGAGATCAATAATTGTTGCCATGACATCTCTGATGTCTGCCTTCTCGTCAACAAGCGTTCCGGTTTCTGCAGGGGTAAGGGGGCGTTTAGTTTTTGTCTGTGGCGGGTCAAACCATGCGGTTGCCGAATTTCCCACATTTGGATCTCTCCCATGCAAAAACCATTTAACCGGAAGCCATATAGGATAGATAATGTACCAAAAGATTGCGGCACAAATAGCAACTATTGCAATAAGAACTATAAGAACTTGGCCAAGCGCTGTATCCCAAAAAGAAACATATGGTTTTGGTTCTAGTTTTGCAACAATACCCGGCGGAAAAGACGCAGCAAACGTAATACCTTCGTAGGAATTGAGGGGGGAGGTTAGGGTGACAAGGGTTTTGTCGGTAATGCAGTTTTTTGCGGAACTTCCTGCGGCTCCGGTATAGCAGACTGTTTTTACACTGTCATAAGGAACTTCGGTTGGAAAGGTAAGCATGGTAATAGATTCTTGAATCGGCACGGGCCATTCGTTACCCGTCGCATTCCAGTACAGCTCATCATGATCTTTGAAATAGGTTAGTGCCCCTTTAACTTCGTACGAAATAATATAAGTGTGGATACCAGAAAGGGTCGTGTATTTACTTCCGATTTTATATTGCACACCATTGTTTACATAAAGCGTGGTGTAGTTGTAACTTTTCCTATTTTCATCGGTTATTGAAAGTAGTGAAATATCTAGTTTGAATTTTTTTCCTTTTGCATTTGTTTTTATATACGGGATAGTGCGGTAAATTCCATGTTTTTCAAGATCTCCAAAATCATACGTTATTGTTTCTTCTACTTTTATGGAGCCATCTTTGTTGATGGTAATTTTGGAGTCGAAATTGTTTATGGCTTCGGCGCGAACAGAAGAGGTAGTAAACATGAAACATGAAACGGTAAACAAAATACTGAATATTAGGTGAAAGATTCTAGATTTCATATTTCATATATTGTAGGATCCTTCGTCCGCTTTGATTACAAAGGGAACTCAGGATGACATTGCTACTACAAGTTCTTCTAGTGATATTAATTTCGTTTCTTTTTCGGTACGCTTTTTAAGCTCTACCTTTTCTCCTGTGCGTTTGGAAACAACTACTCGGTATGGCATTCCTAAAAGATCGGCGTCAGCAAACTTTTCACCTGGCCTAACATCTTCTCGATCGTCGTACAAGACTTCTATATTGTTATTGATTAGCGTCTTGTAGACACTAGACGTTAGACTTAAGACGTTAGAGTCTTGAAGATCAATTCCTACAAGATGCACTTTGTATGGCGCAACACTTTCAGGCCAAATAATCCCCTTCTCGTCGTGCGAAACCTCAACGAGCGTTGCCATAGTACGGCCAATACCGATGCCATAGCACCCCATATAATATTTTTTTTCAATTCCATCTTTGTCGGTGAATACTGCGTTCTTCATGAGATTGGTATAGTGGTACCCGAGTTGGAAAATATTTCCAACTTCAATTCCTTTTTTCTCAATCAACGGTTTTCCATTTTCTGCTATGTACCCGTCTTGTGCCATGGCAATATCTGCAAGTTTTTCACAAGTGAAATCCCTTCCGTAATTTACATCTATAGAGTCTGTTTTGTCTTCTTTTTGCCCACCTATAAAATTCTTTACTGTCGTGAGTGAAATGTCACCAATGTAGTGAGCTTTTTTATGTCCCCACGAATGTACATAACCAGGCTTGGTTCCGATTGAAGTTAGATCCGAAACTTTCGCGTCTTCTAGTTGTCCTACAGCACTCAGTGCATGCTCTAGTTTGGTTTTATTTACGTCAAGATCTCCTCGAATTACTGCAATAACTATTTCTTTATTAGTTCGGTTTTTATATACAACATTTTTTAAGAAATGAGACTTTGGTAATTTGTAGTGTTTCAGATTATCCTCCATGGTTTTTACCCACGTTGGTTGTTCTACTATTTTCATTGGTCTTTCTTTTTCGTCTTTGTTTACAAGTCCTCGACCGAACTTTGCAACATCTTCGTGCGCAGCATAGGAACCGTCCCCTGTCGTCAAAAATCTGCTTTCTCCAATGTCACACAGCACATCGAACTCATGGCAATACTCTCCCCCAATGTACCCGTTATCTGCTTCAACTGGAATAGTTGTAAGACCAATACGTTCAAAAATAGTTTGATACGTCTTCCACATTTCTTGGTAGGTTTTTTTAAACGACACCTCATCGGTGTCGAACGAATACGCGTCTTTCATAATAAATTCGCGTACCCGCAGAAGTCCACCGCGTGCACGCATTTCGTCTCTGAACTTATTTGAGAATTGGTAGATATTTATTGGTAAGTCTTTGTAACTAATCTGAAACTTGCGGATAACATCTACAAACATTTCCTCTGCGGTACCGCCTAGGGCAAATTCAAAATCTCTCCGATCAGTGATTTTCATTAATTCAAATCCAGTCGTGTTGGTTCGGTTTGTTTCTTTCCACAGTTCTAAAGGATGCAGAATTGGCGAGACCATTTCTTGCGCGCCCGTTTTGTCCATTTCTTCCTTAACGATTTTCATTATGTTTTGTTGTACTTTCATGCCAAGTGGCAAAAAGAAATAGCGACCAGAGGTAGACTCGCGAATATAACCAGCCTGGTGCAATAATTTTTGTGAAACAGTACTTACGTCTGCTGGTGCATTTTTGACTGTTTTGCCGAAAAGCTTTGAATAGCGCATGGAGTGTATTATATACAAATCCGAAGTACGAAATCCGAATTTCGAAACAAACCCCACCTGCGCCCCGCCCGCCTCGCTACGCGAAGCGTTGCGGGCAGGCTCCCCTATCCGCCAGCTGGCGGAGGGGAGGTTGGGAGGGGTTAAATTCACTTAACATTCAAAATCGGGAGGGAGAAGGTGGGGAGACTTTTTTCTTGTTTTCCTTTTTTATTCCAAAGCGAGGTGCCGAAAGAGATTTTATTCCCCTTTAGTGCGTTGTAGACTTTTTCAACTTTACTATTCCTTTGTTTACTTTCAGATTCGAAAAGAGAGACCTGCGTGTTGTATGGTTCGACAAGATTTGAAATAGTCGCACCCGTTGCACGGTAATCATATTCCGAATTATAAATAGATAAAAAAGCATTTTTAATATCCTCAATTTTTGAAAGAGGATATTCTAAAGGTTCAGTAAAGTTCACATCGATGTTAAAATACTGCATGGTTTGAGTTTTTAGGAAGATTGAAATTCGCTTAACTTTATAGTTGTAGTTCCGTGCCTTGGCAAAAACATCCTCAATATTTTCTCGCAAGCGGGACCACAATTCCTGCCGATCATTCGTTGGGGGATGGAATGTTCGTACCGAGCTCATAGATTTATAGTCTGTTTTTGCGTTGGGATTGAGGGGGTAGACGAGATTTCCGTTGAGTTCTTGTATGATTTCTAGGTGATTCTTATTAAGTAGCCTACCTTTAGGTAGGCTACTTGGCGAACGGATGGATGCAAGGCTATGTGCGGTTTTAATGCCGTGGCGCTTAAGAAGAGTGGTTGTTGCCGGCCCTATTCCCCACACGTCTTCTACGGGAATTGTTTTTAAAAAAACATCTCGGTCGACCATAGAAACAACCGTAAGCCCTGAGGGTTTTTTACTTTCGGACGCCAGTTTTGCAAGTGTTTTAGTAACTGATATGCCAATTGAAACAGGAATACCAAGTTCATTTTGCACCTGATTTTGAATACGTGCACCTATCTGCTGATAATTTTCATCTTTAAATTTATACAGCTCGAGTAAATCTCCGAAGCATTCGTCAACCGAATATTCATCGACGACCGGTGTGTATTGCCGAAGGATAGAAAACATGCGGGAAGAAAACAGTGCAAAAAGTTCGTAGTCTCCTTCCATAATAATGCACTGCGGACACAAATTTTTTATTTCAAACATTCGCATACCACGCGTTACACCGAACTTGCGGGCTTCGTAAGATATCGCTGTTGCAATACCCCGCTCTGCGCCAACAACGACGGGTTTACCTTTCAGCTTTGGGTTTACTGCCTGAAAAACAGAGGCAAAAAAAGCGTTGGCGTCTAAATGTAAGATGGCACGAGGCCAGTCGATTTCATAGATTGTCATAATAATAAATCCGAAATCCGAATATCGAAATCCGAAACAAATCCTAAGCATTAAATCATAAATTTACCCCTCCTTAATCCTCCCCTCCGCCAGCTGGCGGATAGGGGAGGTGAGGTGGGGTTTATTTATTATTTCGAATTTGTATTAATTTGTTTCGAAATTCGAGTTTCGTGCTTCGAATTTTTAAATAAGTTACTGGTATTTTCGTATCACTCCTTTTAAAATTCCATAAATTTTTAAGTCTGTTTTTGGAATAAAGGGAGGATAGGCGGAATTTGCCGCCATAAGAATATAGCGGCCGTTTTGTTTTTCAAGAATTTTTAACGTCCATTCATTATCTATACACGCCAAGATAATTTGTCCTACGTTTGCGCGCTCTGTTTTTTCGATAATAGCCAAATCTCCGGTCATAATTCCTACATCTTTTAATGAATCTCCGCTTACTTTAAGTAAAAACGTTGCATTTGGTTTTTCAATTAAGTACGAATCGAGTGACATTGTCTCCGCGGTGTCGTGGGGGGTTGGGAGTGGAAAGCCAGCGGGGATGTTTCCATACAAAGTAAGCGCCGTTAATTTATTGGTTGGAGAAAATTTGCCCATATAGTCTTTCACCACATATCCTTCGCTTACCAATAGCTGCATTGCCTGAAACACCGCGTTTTTAGATTTCACGTGCCAAAGGGTTTGTAGTTCGCGGTAACTAGGTAGGCGCTTGTAGGTGTGGAAGAACTGTTTGAGGCTGGAGAGTTTATCGATAAAAGGTTGTTTCATATTTAGACAGGTAAGGGTTAGGGTAAGGCAGTTGGCCAACTGCTTAACCCTTGCCCAATGACTTTTTTAGTATAGTGAACGATCGTTCAGTTGTCAATGGATTAGTAGCTAGTAGTTACTAGTTAGTAGTTAGAATAGATACATATTCTCCTTTGATACAATAGGTATATGATTTCGGTGATAGTTTTGTCGTTTAATACGCTTCCATTACTTAAGGAATGTTTAGGCTTACTTCAGGGGCAACTTAAAGAGGGCGTAGAGATTCTTGTTGTAGATAACGCTTCAACTGACGGGTCGGTTGAGTGGTTGCAAACACAAAATACTATAAAGACAATCTATTTGAAAGAAAACGTCGGGTTTGGAAAAGGAAATAATATGGGGCTCAGACTCGCAACGGGGAAATATACGCTGCTTTTAAACTCTGACGTACTACTAAAAGACAAAATTGATTTCCAGGAATTAATTTCTTTTCTTGAAAAAGACGAGAAACGGGCCACATCTAATTATAATATAACATCTATTTCAGATGAAGATGTGGCACAAGGGATCGTAGCCATCGATAAATCAACAAATGGTCGACGGACGATCCCTAAGGCCGCATTGACAGTAGAACTCAAATTATCTGACGGGACGCGAGATCCGGCAAACCATCGTGGCTTTCCTACTCCATGGAATGCATTCTGTTATTTTACCGGTCTAGAAAAACTATCTTCTCTTTTTGGCGGATACCATCTTACAAGTAAAGATATGACTTCTGTTCACGAAATTGATTGTCCAAATGCGGCATTCTTTTTGGTGAAGACTGACATCCTAAAATCTATTGATGGATTTGATGAAGATTATTTTATGTATGGAGAAGATATAGATTTGTGCTATCGGATTAAAGAAATGGGATATTCTATTTGGTATTACCCAAAGTTTACGGCGTACCATATTAAACACCAGAGCGGGCTAGCAACGAAGGATGACAAAGTACGAAGAGAGACGCGGAAACACTTTTTTTCCACAATGCAGTTGTTTTACGATAAGCACTACAAGGAAAAATATCATCCATTTATTTATGGAGTTATAAAATTAGGAATACTATTATTAAGTAAGATTAGAGCATAATTATTTACGGCTTGCAGTATATTTGCTCGCGCGGTGAACTCGGACATCTGGCTTGTTGCTACTCAGACATCCACCACGCTTCGCAAATACACATGCTCGCCGCATATAAATAATCAAATTTTATAAAAATAGATCCCCGCCTTCCTGCCAGCCATGCTTTGCAAGGCAATGCAGGCGGGCGTGGGGATGACACAAGAACATTATGAAAATAGCAATTGACTGTAGGTTATGGAGTGAAGGTGGCGTTGGGCGTTATATCAGAAATCTGATAACTTATCTTAATTTGCTGGATAAAGAGACAGAGTATACGATCTTTGGTACCCAAAATCACAAATCACAAATAACAAATCACAAACAAGCAGTAAATTTAAAATTCCTGGTTTAAAATTCAAAATTTCTCTCATTGTCTGAACAGTTTGTTTTTTGGCAGGAACTAGAACAGGGAGGGTTTGATTTAGTACATTTTCCGTATTTTTCCCACCCCGTTCTTTATAACAAACCATTTGTGGTGACCATTCATGATCTCACGCTTCTTCATCATCAAACGGGTAAAGCAACAACCCTCAATCCCCTACTTTATGAAGCAAAAAAATGGGGATATCAGAAAGTATTACATCATGCTATTTATGCATCTCAAAAAATAATTGTTCCACTTCAATCGGTGAAAGACGATGTGTTACAAACATTTCCATCGCTCTCGTCTGACAAAATCGTTGTTACGAATGAAGGAGTGGACAAATCATTTATGGCCGCTGAATCATTTGAGGGGCTGTTTCCATTACTTATCGATACTACCTTTTTTCTCTATGTGGGGAATTGTTATCCGCACAAAAATGTAGAATTCTTAATTGACGCCTTTGCCGAGAGTAAAATAAATTCGCAGTTGGTGTGTGTTACTCCTGATGACTTGTTTACAAAACGAGTAAAAGCGTATGCGTATAAGAAAGGTGTGGATAAAAAAATTGTGTTTTTGCATGAAGTTAAAGACAATTTGCTGAAGTACTTGTATCAAAAAACGGTCGCTCTTATACTTCCTTCTCGTGCCGAAGGGTTCGGGCTTCCGGTAGTTGAGGCGGCTTATTGTGGGACGCCGCTGCTTTTATCAGACATACCGGCTTTTAGGGAGGTGGCACCGGAGAGTGCAATTTTCTTTAGTAATGCAAACGAGAAGGAATTGATAGAAAAATTGCAGACATTCGAAATTGAAAAGAACCCCACCCAACCCTCCCCTAATAGGGGAGGCCAGGAGGGGTTAGACTATTTCAAAAAATTTTCGTTTGAGAAAATGGTCTCGCAAACACTAGAAATATATAAAAAATTAGAAGTTGAAAAAGGTTAAGGTAAAGGTAAGGCAGTTGGTAGGGCATAAGGCAAGGTTATAAGGTTTGTAGCCTTGCCCCTAACCCAATGACCTACTAATTGCCTAACCATAGCCATTACCCATGTGCATACTATGAAACTCGCAATTGTCTACGATTGGATAGATAAATGGGGAGGGGCGGAACGTATACTTGAGACAGTTTTCGACGCGTACACCATGGCCGATATTT
>CAYHPU010000002.1:0-38186 GCA_964358525.1 uncultured Gammaproteobacteria bacterium | reverse complement strand
TTTTGGTATACTACAAAGTAGTTAAAAAACGAGACCAAAATTGAACGGTCTCCCCACATGTTATTGTCCTGCGCCGAATGAGCTGGTCAGATTATAGATTGGAGTAAGGACAGACAAAACGAGAAATCCAACGCCAACTCCCAGAACGACCAGTATTAGCGGTTCAATCAACGTCATTGCCGTCTTAATTGCTATTTCAGACTCCATTTGGAAGTAAATGGAAAGACGCATTAGCGTATCGTCTAATTTTCCTGTTCGCTCTCCAACACTCGCCATTTGCACAAAGATAGTTGGAAACAAATCTGTTTCAGAAAGCGCGTCGCCCAAATTACGTCCCTTTTCAATATCACTATATACGGACTCGTACGCCTCGCGGTACAGCATATTACTGGTGGTGCTTTTAACAATATTAATGGCTTCAAGAATAGGGACACCAGATGTTATTAGAATACTCAATGTACGAGTAGACTCAACCAAAACAGATTTCTGAATAATACCGCCAAAAACAGGAACCTTGAGCATATAATAATCTAGTGCACGTTGATTTTGCGGATTATTGAGCAGAAATCTCACTACACCAATGCTTAAGAAAACAAAAATAAGCACAATAATCCAGTAGTTTTGCATAAAGTTTGAAAGCCCAATGACCATTTGTGTAGTGAAGGGGAGGGTTACATTAAAATTCTTATAAAGATCTAAAAGCTTCGGCAAAACAAATGTCATCATAATAAACGCAACAACGAGAATACCTATCACAATAACTGCCGGATAGATGAGTGCTCCAGTAACTTTGCTTTTATACTCTTTTGCTTTTTCTAAATTGTCGGCGAGACGTAAAAAAACGTCATCTAATTTTCCGGAGGACTCTCCTGCTTTAATGAGGGATATATAGTAGTTGGGGAAACTTTCGTGAAAATCGGCCATCGCGACAGACATAGGATTTCCATTCTTAATATGTTCTTCAAGCTTTTGCACTACTGCGCGCTGGGGAACGTCGCGAGACTGTGTAGAAATAATATTCAAAGAGTCAACAAGGCTCAAGCCGGCGTTCGTCATAATACCCATCTGACGAGTAAAATCGACCAGAGAGTCAAAATTCAACTTTGCCTTTCTAGTGGGATACATTTGCTCAATAAACGATTGTTTTCGTTCCTTCAAAGACAAAATAAAGTACTTTCGTTCCTTAAGTACCATCTTTGCTTCTGAGAGCGAAGCGGTTTCAAGAACACCTCTCAATTTTTTCTTGCGAAGGTCAATGGCAATATATTCAATAAGCATAAAAGTGTTACTTTAGTAATTCACCCATTAGTCGCGTCCGGAATGCATACTTCAGGGCGACTTCCTTTGAAATTTTCCCGCTCAACACCAGCGATTTAAGCGATCGTTCGAATATAACCATATTTTCTTCTCCCGATGTTTGGATAACATTATCGAGCTGGAATGTTTTGCCCTCACGAATTAGAGAGGCAACGGCAGGGTTATTAAAAAGCATTTCATAGCCAACAATACGTCCAGTGCCTTCAATTCGTGGTATAAGTCTCTGGCATACAACGCCACGCAACACAGTAGACAATTGCGAGCGAACCTGTGGTTGCTGTTCTTCGGGAAATACATCAATAATACGGTCAATTGTTTGTGCAGCGGTATTTGTATGTAACGTTGAAATAACCAGGTGTCCCGTTTCTGCAAGCGTTAATGCAATTGACATAGTTTCATAATCGCGCATTTCTCCAATAACAATAACATCGGGATCCTCACGGAGTATAGAGCGCAATGCCTTGTTGAAAGATAACGTGTCTCGCTTTACCTCTCGCTGGGAAATTACACAATTACCTTTTGGGTAAATATATTCAATAGGGTCTTCTATAGTAATAATATGTGCGCTACGGGTTGTATTAATTTCGTTTATTACCGATGCCATAGTAGTAGATTTACCTTGACCAGTTTGTCCCGTAATTAAAACAAAACCCTGTTGAAGTGTTGCCAGAGTATGAAGAATTGCAGGTAAGTTTAAATCTTCTATTGAAAGAATTGTGCTGGGAATTAACCGCAAAGAAAGCGCGACACTATCTTTTTCCTGATATGCATTTGCACGAAAACGATAGTCGCCATACCGTATACCAAAATCAAGTTCTTTGTTCAAAGCGAAGTTTTCTTGTTGCTCTTTTGAGGTATAGGTAAGAAAAAAATTCATAATATCCTGTGGAGAAAAGTCAGTGTATATCTTAAGCTGTACTAACTGACCATCTACTCGAATCGTTGGTGGATAATTTTGAATTAAATGAAGGTCCGATGCTTTTCTGTTAATAACTTCTTGCAAGAGTGTGTTTGGTGTAATTGTCATATTATTCTTCTGCAACTCGGAGTACTTCCTCAATAGTTGTAGTTCCGTTGAGAGCTTTTATAAAACCGTCCTGCTTCATAGTAATAAGACCATGCTTTTTCGCAACCGCTTCTATGTCTTTTGAGGTAGCGCCCTTTAATATAAGTGAAGAGAGCTCGGAATTTATAAGAATTACCTCGTAAATACCAACTCGCCCATAATAACCACTTCCTCCGCATTCGTCACACCCTTTACCCCTATACAACTCAATAGGTTTGTCTTTAAACTCAAGGGGAATATAACTTTCTAGTGTTTGCCTAATTTTTGCGTCAATTTCAGGGGGGGGAGTAAATTTGGTTTTGCACGATACACACATTTTTCTAATGATTCGTTGTCCTACTGCAGCAGTTAAGACTGAAGCAATAAGAAACGGTTCGGCACCAAGGTCTACCAAACGGGGAATAGCGGTCGCCGCGTCGTTTGTGTGGAGTGTTGAGAATACTAAATGACCCGTCAAAGCCGCCTGAATGGCAAGCATTGTGGTTTCTTTATCACGGATTTCTCCCACCAGAATAATGTTAGGATCTTGACGGAGAAATGAACGTAAACCATTTGCAAATGTTAAACCTGCCTGCACGTTTATCTGTACTTGGTTTATGCCGGCTATTTCGTATTCGACAGGGTCCTCTAAAGTCATAATATTCACACTTTGCTTATTAAGTCGGGAAAGTATTGAATAAAGAGTTGTTGTTTTACCAGAACCGGTCGGACCAGTAATAAGAATAATTCCGTATGGTTTTAAAATGGCAGATTCCAAATTTTGTTGACTAACACCATCGAGCCCGAGATCGGGCAAAGAAGGTATGCCGCCGGTTTTTTTTAATAAACGCATAACAAGTTTTTCGCCGTGTACCGTTGGCAAACTGGACACCCGGAGGTCAACTTCCTGGTCGCTTACCCTAAATGTAAAGCGGCCATCCTGCGGAAGTCGGCGTTCGTCTATGCGCATTTGTGACAAAATTTTAATACGGGACACAAGCGATTCGTGCAACGACTTCGGCAATGAAAGTTTTTCGTACAAAATACCGTCAATACGGTATCGAACGCGTGTTTTTGTTTCTTGGGGCTCTATATGAATATCAGAAGCTCTTCCTTTTGTTGCAAATTCAAGAATAGTGTTTACCAAGCGAGCAATAGGCGTCTCTTTAACTATACTCGTGTCGTTGTGAAGTATTTGATCTGCTTGTTTGGCGCCGGTAAATTCTTCAAGCGCGTGTGTAACAGTGGGAGATATATTTTGGCGGTACTGCATTCGAATTGCTTCCTGAATTGATACCGTTGGGGCCAAAAACGGTATAATCTTCATTCCCGTCTTTTTTTCTAAAAAACTGAGGACATCCAGGTTAAGCGGATCGTCCATAGCTACTTTTAATTGCCCATTCTTCTGGTCAAATTCAAAAGGGAAAAGTACGTGTTCGCGAGCAATTATTTCCGGTACCATGGACAGGGCTTGAGGGGAGGCGGCGGTTGTTTTAAGGTCAAGGAATTCGACTCCAAAAGCATACGCGCGTGCACGTACAACATTCTCATCTGTTGTGGCGTGTTTTTTTGAAAGGTATTCCTCGGGAGAAATATCGGACTTTAATATCTCAATCTCGTATGAACGAGCGGTTTCTTCGCTGAAAATGGAGTTCTTCACAAAAAACTCCAAAAACTTGTTCAGTGAATAAGACAACATAACAATAATACTACACAAAAATATACTTCTTGACAAATGTTTTAAATTGCATTAATCTGGAAAGTAGCATTATAAATTGTGAACTTACATGAAAATACTGAAAGCGAATAAGGGATTTACATTAATTGAACTACTCATTGTTATAGCACTTCTCGGTACCCTTGCTGTGGCGCTTCTTGCAGCCATAGACCCATTCGAGCAGTTTAAAAAGGGTACAGATACTGGTATACGAAATACTGTTCAAGAAATGTACAATGCTTCTATTCGTTATTATGCACAACGAAGTGGTTGGCCCAGTACATGGGGAGTAACACCTACCGTTCAAATTACAACATTACTCACCGCAGATCCAACCAAGTGGGTGTTCCCTCTAATTAATGCCGGCGAGTTAAAAAGTAATTTTACCGAGCTTGCGGCGGATCAATTGGGGAAAATATCTTTAAATGTTCTTGATTCAAAGTTAATGGTCTGTTTCAAACCTGAAGCCAAGTCTTTCCAAGGAGCAGATAAAAATACAAAGTTTACTACTGTCGGTTTTGATGCTACAGGAAATGCAATAACCGACAACACAACAACACCAGCATGTAAACTGAATGGAGCAACAACAGACTGCTACTGGTGTATCTACTAGCCCATGTTTTGGAGTGGTCTATGGTCGGTTGATGCAGGAGACTTACTTACAAGTGCATATCAATTTCTCTTAGCTCACGCACCTGGCTATCCTCTATATATACTTATCATTAGATTAATTGCTTTAGTTACTCGTTTGAATTACGTATCGTCGGGTAGTCTACTTTCTATTATTTGCTCAGTTGCATCTGGTTTTTTTTTATATAGAACTGCTTTATTGCTTAAAAAGAAAATCTTCCCGCTACTAATTATTAGTATTGTCTTAGTACTTTTTTCTACCCGCCTATGGATCCTCTATTCAATTACTCAGGAGGTATTCATGGTAACGGTACTTTTTGTTTGCGTTATTAATTACCTTGTTTTAAGGGTCATAACGACAGGAAAAACTTCTATACAGGAATGTATGGTTCTCTGTGTTGTCTTCTCGTTTGGCGTGTTTCATCAGTACATCTTGCTTTTCTACGTTCCGGTGCTCATCTATTTGGTAATCAAATATAGGTCTTTATTTACTCGACGAGCTATTTTAGTTTCAGCACTTTTACTGGCGAGTGGGTTTGCGCCGTATTTATTTTTCTTGCGTAGCAATGTGACGTTGTATCAGCCATGGGCGGGAACAGATACATTTTCGTCATTAGTCAAAATTGCACTACGAGAAAACTACGGATTTTTAACTTTATTTGATTCTAGTTTTACTCAGCCACTAGGGGATAGGTTTTCATCAGTTTTTCTTTACGTAACAGCGGTTGCACGCGATTGGTATACAGTTCTCCTTCCTGCTTCTCTATTGGGGATCCTGCTAGAAGTTAGAAGCAATAAAAATAAATTAGTTCCTTTATGTATATTGTATTGTTGGCTTGCTTTGGGTGTACTATTATTTTTTGTATATGTAGTTGATCATAAGGCGTTATTTACTATTGCAATAGTCGAGCGTTTCTACTTATTGTCGTATCCTTTCATTTTTCTTGGACTGGTGCTGTTTTCAAACACAGTTTCGCAGTTCTTGTCGAAAAGCGGTTATATGTATAAAAATGCTTTTATTTCTTTAATGCTTATCCTAAGTTTATTACTTGCTTTGAAATCCCTTCGATTTGTTTCACTGGTTCGAACTAATAATACGGTAGAATTATTTGGGAGAGAGACGCTAAAACTCTTACCTCGCAACTCGATACTTATTGTTTCGGCAGATGTGTATCGGTTTCCGCTTGAATATTACTCATTTGTAGAACATATTCGTCCCGACATTACTGTTATATCAACGTCGATTATTGGTGTTGAGCACATCTTTCAGTTAAACAAAGGGTGGATGAATAAAAATCGAATTATTACCACATACAAACCTCACTCGGTTCACGAGTTTATTAAAGTTAATAGTAAAAAGAGGCCTCTGTTTATTACGTATGATATATCTAATCTCGATGGACTTGTTCAAGTAGGGCCGCTGTTTCAATATCGAAGAGGGGAGTACGTTCCGTCGATACCGATTGAAAAGTTTCGAACCTATTTTCAAGCATTTCCAAGCGAAAACAAAATACTGGAACAGAAATTCCCTCTTTATGGTATTGCGCACACGCGCGATTACATTCGGAAAGGAGCTCTGTCACTCACAAAACAGTACTTTGAAAAAAAAGACTATGCCAATTCACTTTATTTTCTAAAACAAGCGCATCGCATCACGAGCAGCAAAGATACCTATCTTTCGCTCGGTATCATTAAATATAAGCAAGGAGATTGCAAAGGTGCACGCGCATATTGGAAAGAAGGGTTTGAGCAATTAGTAGATAAGGAATTTCCGCTGCGGCTTTCCCAGGTTGAGGCAGCATGCTTTAAAAATCTTCGACAAGCAAATTTTTGGAACTACATTTATAGTACTATTAAACAACGAGAATGATCGAATTATTATTGTTTTTTTTAGGAGGGGCTGTTGCATCATTTACTCAATTGGTTGCCGACCGCCTTCCTCAGGGAGAGACAATTTTGGGTCGTTCACACTGCGTGAAGTGTAAAAAAACGCTCAGACCAATGCATCTAATTCCAGTGGTATCATTTCTACTTCTTAGTGGCCGGTGCTCATTTTGTAAAGCTAAAATTCCTATTTCTCATCTATCGTATGAATTGTGTATAGGATTTCTATTTACTATTTTATATTTACTTTTTACTATTGTTAACCTTCCCCAGCTTCTCTTTGTTTATGTGGTATTGACAATATCGCTTCCCATACTATTGATAGATAGTAAGGAGCATATTATTCCAGACGAACTTGTTTTTTTGCTTATTATTGCAGGGTTGTTACTTAACTCGGCACATATACCGCAACTCATTGGGAGCGCTGTGCTTACTACATTTATTATGTGGGTTCCCTATTATGTGACAGGGGGGAAAGGAATGGGAATGGGAGACGTCAAGCTCGCGTTTGGTATTGGGGCTATTTTACCCTTTGCGTACGCATTTTCTGCATTATACATTGCCTTTTTGACCGGTGGTTTAATTTCTGTCATACTGATAGTGATGCGTAAAAAATCGCTGAAGTCCGCAATACCTTTTGGTCCATTTATGGTACTAGGTTTGGTTTGTGTACTTATATACTATTTAAAAACATGAAACGGGGATCTACACTTGGAGAACTTCTCGTAATGGTTGGTGTCGTTTCGATCATTATAGGAATTATTCTGGGGACTAATTTTTTCAGCCAAACAAAACGTGCAGAAGATACGCGACGAAAAACAGACCTCATAGCACTCAAGAAGGCTCTCGAGCAGTACGTATCAGATCACCGAGCATATCCTACCGTTGCCTCTATGACGTATGAATATATGAATGACACTATTGTGGCGGGTAAACTCTGCGGGGACAAAAAAACAGATAATCCGTTGCGACCCTATGTAGACAGAGTTCCTTGTCATCCACGGAGCCCGGTGGAGGATTATGTATATTTTGTAGTAGAGGGTGGGCAAGCGTTTGTAATTTACACAACGCTCAATAAGAGTTTTATTTTAACCGATGCCGATCCCAATATTGCAGACGTGGGGTGTTCAACGGGGTGTAGTTACTTCCTCGATGAATCACGTCCTGGTGAATCTTATTCAGATAACGTGTATGATTTTATTGTTACGCCAGACGGGTATAGTTTACCGGCGTGCGCGCCGGCGAGCTATTGGGCTTGTTACTTAAACGTGGTAAACCCGTGTCGCATATGCCCGAGTGGAAATTGCGAGCCAGGCCACACGGAGGAATATTTTTGCAACCCCGAGTGGTGTTTATTAAAATGCAAATAATAACATGAGATATATTAAATCCGAAATACGAAATACGAAATACGAAACGATGAGCGGATTTACACTCCTCGAAGTGTTAACGGTGATAAGTATCCTCGGTATTTTGGCAGTTTTACTGTTTAGTACATTTGGAAAATCTCTTATGAAAGGAGCAGATCACAAACGAAAACAAAGTGTTGAGGAAGTAAAAAATGCCCTTGAAATATACTATACAGACAGCGAGGCCTATCCAACTTCTAACCCCGCTATAACGGGTGGGTTTCCATGGGGAAGTTCGTTTACAAATTCTGCTGGTATAAAAGTATATATGAAAAAGTTGCCGCAGGATCCGAAAGTTTCTTCCGGATATAATTTTGTGTATCAGTCCGATGGGACAGCGTATCGAATGTATACCTGTCTTGAAAATTCCGAGGATTTCGACTATGGAAAAATTACTCCTACACTCGCTCCAAATTGTGGCACGGGGTGTACAAATACATGTTATTATGGAACTGCAAGCACCAATGTTACACCATAGAGAAAAAGGATTAACGTTAATTGAAATTTTAGTAGTTATCGCTATTATGTCGTTACTTATTGGTGTTCTCCTTCCTAATTTACTAGATGTCCGAAAAAAATCTCGAGACGATCGCCGCAAAGCAGATCTCAAAGCAGTGGCAGAAAGTCTTGAGCTTTACAAAATTAATCAGCTACGGCCGTATTATCCTACGTCTGGCTTGCCAGCTCCCGGGCAACCAATTACCGATCCAACGAGCGGAGTAGTATATATGAAGCAGTCACCGAAAGACCCACTATACGGCGTTAACCCAACAGTATATTTCTATCGAATTGCCTATCCCACTTCTGGCGATTTTACAAACTATTATATTGGTGGGTGTTTAGAAAATTCATCGGACGCAGAAGGAAAAACCTCACTACCAGCAGGGGTTAGTTGGTCAAATTGTCCCACTCCCAATTTGTGGTATTATAGAACAAACCCATGAAACAAAAAGAAATTCCAAAATCCAAATTCCAAAATCCAAATAAATTCCAAAATTCTAATTTCCAAAACGGGTTTTCATTACTTGAGATACTTGTCGTAATCAGTATTATTGGCATTCTACTGGCCGTTGCAGTAAGTAGTTATTCAAATGCACAACGCAAGTCGCGCGATGCGCGACGAAGGACCGATCTTAAGGCAATTCAGCAAGCGGCGGAGCAGTACTATTCTGTTTGTGGGTATAAATACCCAACAGGCCTTGGTACACAACCAATCTTTTGTGCGTCTCCGAGCCTAATGATTTTGCCCACCGAGAAGATTCCTTTTGATCCGTTGAATATATCTCCCTATCCCTGTTTAACTGGCACAAGCTGCAATTCGATTGGGTTCACCCTGTGTAACACTACGGAAGTAGAGCCAACTAATTGTGTTACAAACCAACAGTAACTCTGTCATTCCCGCGAAGGCGGGAATCCAGGGGAATTAGATCTCCGGGACTTCGTCCCGCGATGCGGGGCTCAACCCGAAGATAACAAAGTAATATGCGAAATAGAACTAATAAAAACGGTTTTACATTAATTGAAGTACTAGTTGTTGCAACGATAATATCGTTACTTGCAAGTATTGGTTTTGTTTCGTATGCCAGTTTCTCTCGTCAATCTCGCGACGCTCGTCGTAAAACAGATCTAGAGAATGTACGGTCAGCACTCGAGCTCTATCGCTCAGACAACGACTATTATCCTGTGAATTTATTGACTATTGCACCAACATATATTTTAACAACACCCGCAGACCCGCAGAGCTCAGAGAGGCTATATTCCTATTCTCCAACAGGAAGTCCCGTAACCAGCTACTCAATGTGTGCCGGTCTTGAGGGGAATACGTCTTCGAAAACTGGGTGCGGAGATTGTGGAACAGGTATTACGTGTAGCTATAAGTTAACTCCCCTTGGTGTTGAATAATAAAGGTTATACCCTCGTTGAGCTCTTGGTGGTTATTACTATTATGTCACTACTTATGGGCGCAGTTTTCGCCAATTATATTAAGCAACAGCAAAATGAAACGCTTAAGTCAGCGGCACAAGAGGTAGTTGCAACTATTGAACTTGCGCGGCAACAATCACTCACCAATGAAATTCCGGATGCATGTACTCCTAATACTTCTTTTCTCGGTTCCGGTATTGCCACAGCGGGCGACGGAAAGAGTATTGACCTCGATTATTACTGCCCGACAAATTTTACTATTAAATCAGTACTCGTTAGTAAATATAAATACATTACCTTAACTCCGAGCATTTCCTTTTACTTTAAAGGCCTTAAAGGTGAAACGTCAGATAGCGCCAGTCATACAATTTGTGTGAGCCATGACTCTCTTTCAACAAAATATAAAATAACTATTTCCAGCCTTGGTAAGATAGATATGTATGGAAACCAAGCAAGCTGTCCCTAATACACCACACGGTTTTACGATGATAGAGATGCTTATATTTGTTTCGGTAACTTCTATGGTTTTCATCGTTATGCTTGGAGTAATTAATTATGCAACCATCAACATTAAACAGTCGCAGTACAAGGTTATTGCTACACATTTTGGTGAAGAACTTTTGGAGTGGTTTCGTTATCAGCGTGACAAGGATGGTTTTACTGCTGTATATAATCTTGCCAGTGCACAAGGGAAAGTCTACTGTTTTAACGAAACGTCTATAACAACGTGGCCTGCAGAAGGTGCCTGTTCTGGTTATACACTAAAGAACTTCTACAAACGGCAAATAACACTCAAAAGTGAAACAATTACGGTACCGGACGGTTCATTTGAGCAACTGGACGCGGTGGTTGTTACCGGCTGGAAGCTATTTGATCTTGCCCGTTCAAGTACTATAGAACTTCGTACAACCAACAACTAATATGGCAAAAAAAAAGGGTTTCACTCTCGTTGAAATGCTCATTGTCGTCTCAATATTGGGACTTCTTCTCCCTGCTTTTTTTGCAATTGTGTATGGACTTTTTAGACAACAAATTCAGCTTATTAACCTACAGAAAGTAAAGGAGGGGGGCGACTTCAGCAGGCGTATAATAACAAACACCATACGAAATAATGCGGTAGAAATAATATCCGACTGTTCGGGTGCGTCACTTCCCGCGACTACGACAAAAATCTGTTTTAAAGACGGAGCTGGATACCTGTTTGGTTATTTTATAACGTCCGAAGCTACTCCACGACTGGCGTCGTATAGTGCTGTACTTGTTGATCCTGTATATTTGGTAGATACCACATCAAGTTTTCCAATGGTCATTCCCGAAACCCCACCTGCTGTATTTTCAAAAATAGATTCAAATACGGTGCAGTTCGTTTATGATATTCAAAGTGTTCCAAAAGTAGACTATCTGGTACCTCAAAAAATGAGCTACCAGTTTTATGTAAACCTACACAAGTGATAGTCTTTGTGCGAGGGTGAAGGCAAGGCAGTCGGCCAACTGCTTTACCTTTACCCTAACCAAAAAATGTATATACTGTAAACATGAGCCAGAAAATTGGTGTGTTTATTGGACGAAATGAAATTCGCATTGTATCTATTGACGCTATCGGTAAAATTAACATTAAGACCAGTTTTTCTGTTCCACTAGAAATACCGGATTTCTATGCAGAAATAACCGCTGAATCGGTAAAGAAACTGGAATCAAGTATTTTAAATTTAAAGGACTATTGCCGAAAAAATAAGTTGCTTGAGCAAGAGGTTTTTATTGTAATTCCGGACGAAGAAAGCTCTATGCAAATTCTTTCTATGCCAATTGTTTCAGAGAAAGAAGTTCTTTCTGCAGTAGAACTTCAAGCCGAAGAGTTTATTCCCTATCCTGTTTCTCAATCGGCACTCGACTATCAAGTACTTTCAGTAAATGAAAAAGATCATCAGTCAGCTATCTTTGTTGTGGCAATGCTACAGGAAATAGTAGACCGTATTTCCGATTTTGTTCTAGATGTTGGCCTGTATCCAAAGTCTCTTGAGCCTATGTCTACTGCGTTCGTGCGCTTACTAACGAGTGGGCTATTTCCTGTTCCTTCTCCGCTGGTGCTTCTATTATCCGTTTCAGACAGTTCCACGCAGTCATTTATTCTTGAGGTGAAAACGAAGCAACTTATTATGGTGCATAACTTTAATATGGGAATGTCCTTTTTCCATAAAGCAATACAAAATAATCTTAATTTACCCTATGTTGATGCAGTAAAGGAGTTACGCAAACTGAATGTTGATTCAGATATTGCAAAGAAAGTAATTGTCCCACTTTTTGGTGAATACAGCAAAGAAATTCAAAAAATATTACTGGCCTCGACAGAGAGAATAGGTATTGTTCCGAAAGTAATGTATGTGTATGGCGACTCAATGTACACATTTATAAGCCTTCTTAAGCAATCTAATGCAGGGGCGGGAATTGACATCTTGCCATTTACTCTTTCAACCAAAGAGAATCAGATAGATGAATTTATGCCGGGAGTTGCGGCTGCAGTTTAGTTTTTCTATGTTACACGTCAACTTAGTAAAAGACAGCTCCAAATACAAGTTCTTACGTAAAGTTTCATATGTTTCGAGCGTTGTAATAATTTCATCTGTTAGCGTAACATTTGTTATATATCTTCTTATGTTGCTACGACTATTTTTTCTTCAAAGTGCGTACAACGATTTATCGAGTAGGTTGCCAGAGCAAATTAATGACACGGTTGTTAATCCTCACAATACAACGAAATCATTATATGGTTATGAAAAGCTACGGGCGGTTCGAAAAATTTATGCATCTGGTCCCGAGTACTTTTCACAGTACGATTACCTATTAGGGCTTATCCAGCGGTTCAAAAGTATTTCAATAGACGACTTAACGCTTACTGCAAAAAATCTTGCGCAACTAACGGTATCGAGTGAACAACGGGAAGAACTATTCAATTTTATTGAGCTTCTTGAAAAACCGGACGTTCGGAAAAGTTTTGTGAATGTAAAGCTAACTAATATAATCCTTTCTGCGCAATCAAGCAAGCAGAAAGGCAAACAAGTTTCAGTATATAGTGCCAATTTCGAATTACAATTTCAGCCGGTACTATGAAACAGACATCGTACCTCTATCTAGTTACATTTTTATGGAATAGAAACAGGACAATGATTATTGGTGGAGTCCTCCTCACTGTTTTCATTGTATTTCTTATATCAACGGCACTTCGCCAACAAGGAAGTTTGCAAACCGACACACAAGAGCTCGCCATTAGAATTACAAAATATGAACAAGATTCGAAAGCGGCAAGCGCTGTAAACTCAGATTTCTTGGCGTCAAGCGACATTCTCAAGCGGTTCCTTCCCGACGACTTTGACATATATACCATTATTAACGTCATTGAAAATATTACATCGAGAACTAAGTTTACTGTTGAGTCGTATTCTTTATCGACACAGGAAACTAAAGAGGGGATTCAATCGGACAAAAAAGTTGTTCTCACTGGCTCTGGTACGTATCAACAATTTCTGGACTTTATACGTCAATATAAATACATAACAGGTCAAGCAGTGAGTATAGATTCAGTGAGCCTGAATGGTAAAACAACAGTTATTAGTAACCTAACACTCACTTTGTTTGCGTTTAAGCCTAAAATTAATTTAGCAAGTATTGAAATTGTGGCGCCCATGGATAAAATAGACCGTGATATATTGGGACTAGTCAAGCGCTATACAACTGTTCCGAAAGTAGTGAACATATCTCCCAATTATGAAAGTAAGCAGAATCCGTTTGAATAATTATTTCCTGAGTAGTCTATTTAATCCGTCAGAGAACTGTGCGCCTTTTTTTATCCAAACATCAATTGCAGGTTGATCAACAATGAGTTGCTTTTCTGAAAGTAGTGGGTTATACGACCCGACCTGCTCAATATACAGGGAGTTACGTGCTTTTTTACTATCCATTACAACTATACGATACTGGGGAAATTTCTTTTTTCCAATACGGAGTAGTCTAATTTTTACTGACATAGGAAATATATACTATCATAACTCATTGAGTTTGCCAAGTGCATTCACTGCGGCATTGTGCTCCGCTATTTTCTTATTTTTTCCAACGCCAGTTGTTACAAGCCTGTCCAGAATGTACAGCCCCATGGTAAACTTAGTGTCTGTTTTAGTAATCTCCTCAGTTAGCATTTTATAGGTTGGCGTAACTTTATATTTGTTTTGAATATGTTCTTGAAATTGTGACTTTGGATCAATATATAGCCTTTTTTCAAGTATTTCGTCGAGTTCTCCCTGAATGAA
This sequence comes from uncultured Gammaproteobacteria bacterium, assembly GCA_964358525.1. Lineage (GTDB taxonomy): Bacteria > Patescibacteriota > Microgenomatia > UBA1406 > UBA1406 > CAYHPU01. The sequence continues at coordinate 23,960 of CAYHPU010000002.1, read as the reverse complement.
AACATGGAAGAAAGCCTGGGATGCGGTAATACCTTTCTCGAGGTAAATAGCGGCGAGTAGCGCCTCAAGCGTATCGGCGAGAATATTAATATTCGTCCTTCCGCCATTTGCTTCCTCTCCCCTTGAAAGAAAAAGGTATTCTCCGAGGTGCAATTTCTGCGCACATTTTGCAAGTGTTTCGGTTCGCACAAGTGCCGCTCGAATCTCGGTAAGTCGTCCTTCTTGTATGTCAGTAAAGTGCTCATATATATGTTTAGACACTATAAATTCGAGCACTGCGTCACCCAAAAACTCGAGGCGCTCATACGATTCGTACTCCACGCTATTTTCATTCAAAAAAGATGTATGAGTAAGTGCAGAAGAAAGTAATTTCTTATTTTTAAACGATACTTTAATTTTCTTTTCAAGTAGTTGGAGATTGTTCATGTGACTGGTCAGAAATTAGTTTACCAATAATTCCGCTAATAAATTGTGGTGAATTTGTTGAACCAAACTCCTTTGCTATTTCAATAGCTTCGTCGGCAATTACCTTATACGGTTCTTTCTTCTCGAAATAAAGTTCATACACAGCGAGAATGAGAATAGTGAGGTCGAGTTTAGACATGCGGTTAGAAGAAAATTTTTGCGCATAGCCGTCAATACGAGATAGTATTTCGGCCTTATTTTTTACAATTTTCCGTAGTGTCTTGGTAATGTCGGGCGAATGTTCTTCTGCGCTCTGCTTCGAGAATTGTTGACTATATAATAATTGGAAAAGCGCAACTCGATGCTGGTGACGAGGATCTTCTTTAGTTTTCATGAAAGATTAGTTACTTTCCGCACGATGTACAGAGAAAGTGGGATTTTTTTGCTGTGCCACACTGTGGGCATTTCATAGCCCTCGTCAACAATAGTTTATGACCGGCAAATCGTTTACCTTTTCGATAGGTAGATATTTTGCGTTTTGGTGTTGCTGCCATATATTATTTAATTTAAGTAAAGAGGAACTATGGTAGTATAACTGCTCTCACCATTCTTTGCAAGAAGGAGATCTGCTATTTCGCTTATTCTTTTTAGAAGAGGTGCATTAAATAAATGTGGCATAACGAGAGAATCGAAGCCATGCTGTGTTGTTCCGAGGAGAACTCCTGGGCCGCGAATCTCCAGATCGAGCTCAGCAAGTTTAAAACCGTTTGTTATTTCGGTCATTGCAGTAAGTCTTCTGCGCGCAACCTCACTATAATTGTTACTAAAAAGAAGGCAATAGGATTGTTGAGACCCGCGACCGACGCGTCCGCGCAGTTGATGGAGTTGAGCTAGACCAAATCGATCCGCGTTTTCGACAACCATACACGTTGCGTTTGGAATGTCTACGCCAACTTCAACGACCGTCGTTGCAACAAGAATGTCAATTGTACGATTGCGAAACTTTTCTATAATTTCTTGTTGATTCTTCAATTTACTATGAATTATCTCAATTGAACGGGTTGGAAATGCCTTTTTCAACTCTTCATATGCAGACGATACGGACTTCAGTTCGGCACTTTTGTCCGTTTCCGAATCGTCAATGAGTGGGCATACAACAAAAATTTGCATTCCGGACGTTGAAATCTGCCTTCCGAGCCATTCGTATGCCTTTATCCGCACAGAATCGGTTACCAAACGAGTTATAACGGGAATTCTTCCTTTCGGAAGCTCGTCAATTACAGACAAATCAAGGGAACCATGTAGGATAAGGGCAAGCGAGCGAGGTATTGGGGTGGCCGAAACGGTCAATACATGGGGAGTAATTTTATGTACCGTCGCCTTCTTTATTAGCTCAAAACGCTGGCTAACGCCAAATCGGTGTTGTTCGTCAATTATAATAAGACCAATTCCTCTGGGTAAGTCATTCTTATACAAGATAGCATGGGTAGTTATCAAAACATCTGCGGTATCAATCTCTCTCGTCTTGTCTTTAGAACTCAGAACTTGTACTTTATACTTGGTATGCGCAAAGACTTTTGTAAGGACATCATTGTGCTGTTGCAAAAGTATTTCAGTGGGGGCTAAAATAATCACCTTTTTATTGTTTAGTAACGCAATAAACGCAGCAGTTGCAAACACGGCAGTTTTACCCGAGCCAACGTCGCCGAGTAGCAGTCGATTCATCGGGTGGGGACTTCCCATGTCAGCGCAAATTTCAGACAATGCTTTTTCTTGAGCAGGAGTGAAGGTGAAAGGAAAGGCAGATTGCTTGAACGTTGAGACATCAATTTCATTTACATTAAAGATATAACTATCAAATGCCTGTATACGATTCTTAATAATTTTCTGTTGAATAGTAAGTTCAAGCAGGCTATCAAATTGTATGCGGAAAACAGCTCGTTCAACCTGCTCATGGTTTTCCGGTTGATGCAAGTATCGAGTTACTTCATTTTTTGATATGAGGCGTTCTTGTATTCGAATGTTGGCAGGGAGGGCATCGGGTAAATTCAAATCTTGTGCTTCCTTGAAAATATAGTCAATCTTACCCCGGATAAGTCGGTCAGAAACACCGTTTACCGAGCTATAGCGAGGGACAATGCGTGCTGTATGGAGTGGTTTCGTTGTATAGAGCTCAAGTGATTCTGGTTTTAGTACCTTCCTTCCTGCAAAAAAATCAACCTTCCCTGAAATAAGATAGCGCTGGCCTTTTTTCAAAGAATTGAGTAAAAAAGGTTGGTTAAACCACACGAGGTCGATAGACCCAGATGAATCAGTAAAAATACCTTTCTGGATCGTTATACGGCTACTTTTAGAAAACGATGTTTGTATACTCTTCAATTCTCCGTTAAGCGTGCAGGTATCTCCGGGTCGTACAGCATTTATGGGAACTATTTTTGAGTAATCGTCATATCCAATAGGATAGTAGAGAAGCAATTCTTGTACAGTTCGAATGTTCCTCTTTTCGAAATTAAGATAGGTTGAGGGACCAATTCCAGTTATTTTAAGAATGCTGTCCGTTAAGGAAAGAGACTTTGTAATCATCTAAGGAAATAGGGGAGAAAGGAAGACATAAGTAATAACAAAGAAACAAGAATAATAACTGCATTCCTCCAATGTTTTTTTATGAATTTACGAATATGCTTCATATATAAATTATACAACATTGTAAAACCCCACCTCCACTAATAGGGGAGGATTAAGGAGGGGTATTTTCATTTTTATTTTAGCTATAATGTAAGGATGCGCAGAGACTTCGCTTACGTTTCACGTCGACGGGTTCTTACATTTGATCGTCTTGCAAGTGAGACCGCCCGTTTTTTTAGGAAATATCCGGCGTGGTACTACGCCGTTGCCGCGCTTTTCTTGTTCATTATTATTCCATTTATTTCATTAACACTTATTATTCGCGACCTTCCGACACCAGGGACCATTGTCACAAACACAAAATATGCAACTACCATTCTCGACCGCACAGGGAAAGTAATTTATCAGGTATATCAAGATAAAAATATTGTACCGATAGAGTTTAAAGATATTCCAAAAGCGGTAATTCAAGCAACAGTAGCTGTTGAAGATAAAGAATTTTACAAACACAAGGGATTTTCACCTGAGGGAATTTTACGTGCGTTTATTCGAAACCTTATATTTAGGAGTAGCGAAGGTGGCTCGACACTCACCCAACAACTAGTAAAGAATACACTACTCTCATCGGAGAAAACTATCTGGCGAAAGATTAAAGAATTCATTTTGGCGGTAGAGGTTGAACGCCGTTATTCTAAAGACCAAATTATAGAGATGTACCTAAATCAAATCCCTTATGGTGGCACGACGTATGGAATTGAATCGGCAGCCCGTTACTACTTTGGAAAGCCAGCAAAAGAATTGTCGGTTATAGAAGGAGCAATTCTGTCGGGTCTGCCACAAAGTCCCAGTATCTATTCTCCTATTTTCGGAGTAAAAGACGCGTATATTAACAGAACAAAGGCTGTTCTACGACGTATGCGGGAGGATGGCTATATCTCAAAAGCCAAGGAAGCACTCTACTTAAAGCAACTGCCCACAGTTACCTTCAAAAAAAAAAGTGATTTTCTAACAGGAGGGCATTTTGTATTTTATGTTGAGAATATCTTAAAGAACCTAGTAGGTGAAGATCTACTTTTTAAAAAAGGCCTCGTCATTAAAACCACACTTGATCTCGATTTACAACGAGAGGCGGAGAAAATTGTACGGGAGGAAATAAAAAAAGCAAAAGGCCTTTCTATTTCAAATGGCGCCGTTGTAATAATGAGCCCGAAAGACGGTAGTATTTTAGCAATGGTTGGCTCCGTTGACTACAATAACGATAAATTTGGAAAATTTAATGCGGCGCTCGGTTTACGTCAACCTGGTTCTACTCTTAAGCCATTCACGTATGCGGTAGCGCTCGAGAAAGGTTTAACAGCAGGGAGTATGACTATGGATGTACCTACTGAGTTTTCAACGGGAATAAAAACGGGTTCAGAAGAGCTCGATAAGCCATATATTCCGGTAAATTATGACGGGAAGTATCGTGGCCCTGTTCAACTGCGGTTTTCTCTCGGAAGTTCGTTAAACGTAACAGCGGTCAAAACAATTGCTATGGTGGGGCTGCAGCCGTTTCTTCAAAAAGTATATGATGCGGGACTCACAACTCTAGCTCCAACCGAGCAAAATATGAAGCGTTTTGGGTTATCAATTACTTTGGGAGGGGGAGAGGTTCGGTTAGTAGATCTTGTTTCAGCGTATGCGAGTTTGGCTAGCGGTGGAAAGTCAGTAAACTCACGAGCAGTAACGGAGGTTCGCGACTATTCAAATAAATTACTATTTAAACCGTCTCAAGAGCAATCTCGACAAATTTTTTCTACGGAAACATCATTTGTTATTTCACACATAATGAGTGACAATAATGCTCGACTCTTAACATTCGGGCCACATAATTATTTGAATATTCCAGGCAAAACAGTAGGAGCAAAGACAGGAACGACCGACGATAAAAGGGACAACTGGACAATTGGTTTTACGAAGGACATAGTAATTGGAGTATGGGTGGGAAATAACGATAATAGTAAAATGAATCCTGCGCTAGCCTCTGGCGTGTCGGGAGCAGCGCCTATTTGGTATCGGTTATTTAATTATGCGTTCAAAAAAGGCTATAAAGATGGCATTATGGATAAGCCGGACAAAGTAAAAGCGGTGGAAATAGATTCTTTTTTTGGCGGCCTGCAGAAGGAGGGGATTCCGAAACGCGTTGAATATTATCGTGAAGGGACAGAACCGAAAGCGGTTTCCCCCTTTTATAAAAAGTTAAAAGTGTCGAAATCGGGAGATAAACTGGCAAATACCGTAGAAATAGGTTCGGGAAATTATGATGAAAAGGAATTTTATCTGGTAACTGAGTCGGATCCCGTTTCTCTCGATGGAAAGAATAGATGGCAAGAGGCAATAAGTAAATGGGCTTCCGAACAGAGCGACGAAAAGTGGAAAGTTCCTCGGGAAACCTCAACAGATAACGCCGATAGCATTAGTATAACGCTCACTAAGCCGTTAGACCGATCTCGCGTAGGGAACGATATTGATATTCTTGCACGGACTTTTTCTACCGAAACCTTATCGTACTTTAAATTATTAGTAAATGATTCCGAGAAGATTAATACCAAAGAAACAGTTATCGACCAACGAATTAATCTTTCAGATGGAATTTATCGCCTTAAATTTGTAGCAGAGAACAGCAAGGGTAAAAAAACAGAGAAAGAGATACTTGTTGGGGTAAACCAAGATGCAATACCAACCCCAACATCTGCGCCTCCGGCTACCCCGGTGCCTACAACAACTGCCCCAACGCCAACTAGCGTTGTTCCAGCGATATAAAATTTACCCCTCCTCGCCTCCCCTATCCGCCAGCTGGCGGAGGGGAGGATTAAGGTGGGGTTTTTACTTTATGTTTGTTAAAAGGGTTTTCTTAGCATATAATCTCAATTATGAACAAGGGTTCTATAAATCCCACTATTTTCAAAGGAATTGCAGACGAGGTAAAAAAAGTTGAATGGCCAAGCCGAAAGGATGCCTTGCATCTTACGTTGGTCGTTGTTATAATTTCTGTTCTTGTCGGACTCTATACAGGTGTTTTAGATATTGCACTTGCAAAACTTTTACAAATAGTTCTGTCCCTAAAAAAATAACGTATATGGAAGAAGAAGTAATACAACCCGTTCAAAAGCCAGTAAATCCAAATGCGCATTGGTATGTGGTTCATACACAAGCCGGTTATGAACAACGTACAAAGCAAAGCTTAGAACAGCGTATTAAGACACTCGGGTTTGAAGAGCAAATTTATAGTGTTATTATTCCTATGCGTGATATTATCACGATAAAACAGGGAAAAAAGAAACAAGTTAAGGAAAAGCTATTTCCTGGCTATATTTTAGTTAATATGCTCCTCAATGACGATAGTTGGCTTGTTGTACGGACAACAGAGGGAGTAACGGGGTTTGTTGGCGCTGGGAATAAACCCACCCCTATTTCCGAAAAGGAAGTAGAAGCTATCCTCAAGTTTGCGTTAGAGGAATCACCAAAATTCAAAACTAAGTTTTCTGCAAGCGAGGCGGTTAAAATTATCGATGGACCTTTTACCGATTTCCTTGGTACAATCCAATCAGTTGATGAAAGTCAGGGCAAGGTAAAGGTTCTTATTTCTATTTTTGGTCGAGAAACTCCAATAGATTTAGATTTCCTACAGATTCAAAAAATATAATATATGGCAAAGAAAATTAAAGCACTCATTAAACTCAATTTACCAGCCGGAGTTGCTACAGCAGCGCCCCCCGCAGGTCCAGCACTAGGCCAACATGGCGTTCCCATTATGGATTTTATTAAGAAATATAATGAGGCAACAGCAAAGCAACGAGGGCAAATTATTCCGGTTATTATTACTGTGTATGAAGACAGAACTTTTACTTTTGTAACAAAATTACCACCGGTTGCAGAACTAATTAAGAAGGCACTAAACCTCAAACTTGGATCTGGCAAACCGAATAAGGAAAAAGTCGGTCAGTTAACAAAACAGCAGGTAAAAGCAATTGCTACAGAGAAATTAAAAGATTTAAATACCGAAAATCTTAATCAGGCAATGAAAATAGTTGCCGGTACCGCACGTAGTATGGGGGTTGATATTATATAAAACTATGGGCAAAACTAAAAAAACTATTCTTGGAGCAGAATCAGCAGAAGAGCTTGTACAAAAAAAAGCTGATAAGAAGGATAAAAAAGACAAGAAACTTGAACAGAAAAATGCAAAGAAGGAAGAAGTAATTTCAGCGGTGGGCAAAGTAGAGAAGAAGAAGAGAGTACCTGTTGTAAGGAAGCACGGGAAGAAATATCTCAAGGCGCGAGACTTTATTATAAAATCGAAGCATTATTCTGTTACCGAGGCCGTGGCTTTATTAAAAAAGATGTCTTTTGAATCTTTTCCTGCCTCAGTAGAGCTTCATGTTAATACAATCGACATGTCTGTCAAGGGGGAACTCATGTTGCCACATGGTACCGGAAAAGAAGTAAAAGTTGCAATTTTCTCACCCGAGCTAGAAGAAAAACTGAAAAAAAATATAATAGACTTTGATGTTCTGCTTGCCGTACCGTCCGATATGAAATCAATGGTTAAATTTTCAAAACTGCTTGGACCTAAGGGACTTATGCCGACTCCAAAGAGAGGCACGTTAACCGAAAATATTGAAGCGGCCAAGAAAAAGTTTTTAGCAGGATCTCTTAATTATAAAACAGAGCCAAAATTCCCCATAATGCATCAGGTTGTAGGAAAAATTACCTTCACAGAGAAACAATTAGAAGAAAATGTTACGATGTTTCTATCTACTGTCCAGAAAAAGAATATCGTGTCTGCTTTTATTAAAACGAGTATGACACCTGCCGTTCCGTTGCTTATTGTAGATTAGGTCACACTTATGCTGGATTTCGTAGTCAGTGATGAAATGCAGCTTAGTGGGACCAATACCCGAAGAACCGTGGCATTTTAATTATAGAGGGTATACAATACACTATGCGCGTTGCACTTGCTTTATCAATAAAACGAGATGCAGCCGGCTACGAGAAAAGAATACAGTCCTTAATTTCACGCCTTAAACACGGGAAGCATACTATACTCAATGGTATTTTTCACGAGAAATTCTCAGACAGAGACCTGTTTCTTCATCAGAAAAAGAATATAGAAACTGCAGATTGTGTTATAGCAGATGTTACGAACCCCACGATGGACTTAGGGGGGCAAATTGTGTATGCGCTAACAAAGGACATTCCGGTTCTCGCGCTAATCTACAAGGAACATAAGGACGAACTTACTCCTATGCTTTCGGGAAACCCCTCAGACAATCTTTTTATAGAGCATTATGACGAGAAGAGTCTTAAATACGTCTTAAAAAAATTTATAGATCATCTCAGCTTTATAAAAAAAAATTCAGGAAATTTAATTGTAATCGATGGGGGAGACGGTTCGGGAAAAGCTACTCAAACACAATTACTGGCGGATTATTTGACTTCGAAAAAAGTTCCGTACCGGATATACGACTTTCCGCAATATTACTCTTCATTTCATGGGGAAACAATTGGAAGGTTATTATCTGGCGAATTTGGAACACTCGATACTATCTCGCCGTATCTCGCGTCGCTGGCATACGCACTCGACAGGGCCGCAGTAAAAGAAGAAATGAATGATTTCCTTAAAAAGGGTGGCATAATTATTTGTAATCGCTATGCAACATCAAACATGGGTCACCAGGCAGGAAGGTTTGATAACCCTTTAGAAAGGCAAAAATTTTTAAAGTGGGTATACGAGCTCGAATATAAAATTCATAAAATCCCCAAAGAAAATATTGTTCTGTACCTCTATGTGCCGTGGAAAGTTGGATACGAATTAACTAAAAAGAAAGCAGCCAGGGGTTACACAAAAGGACAGGAAATGGATATTGTTGAGAAAGATATGGACTATCGCCGTAACAGCGAAGAAATGTTTTTAACGTTATGTAAGCAAAAAAAACACTGGCACAAAATAGATTGCGTGAAAAATAATGCACTTCGAACAAAGGATGAGATTCATAAAGAGATCGTTTCCTTTTTGCAAGAAAAAAAGGTCATTTGACATTTAGTCGCAAGATTGCTATTTTACTCCCATGCAATTTCTCAAAAAAACAGATAGAGAAATTTACAATTTAATTAAGGAAGAAGAGAAACGCCAGTATGAGGGGCTTGAGATGATTCCCTCAGAAAACTATGTATCTACTGCGGTCAGAGAGTGCAACGGATCAATACTCACTAATAAATATTCTGAAGGGTATCCAAAAAAAAGGTATTACGGGGGAAATACATTTATTGATGGAATTGAAATACTTGCACAGGAGCGCGCAAAAAAGCTTTTTAAAGTTCCGTATGTAAATGTACAACCGTATTCTGGTTCTCCCGCAAACTTTGCAGTGTATGTTGCCGTGTGTAATCCTGGAGATACTGTAATGGGTCTTAATTTAACAGATGGAGGACACTTAACTCACGGTTGGAAAGCTTCTGCTACAGGAAAACTATATAACACCATTATGTATCATGTTAAGCCGGATGGTCGCATAGATATGGACGAAGTGTGGAAACTAGCAAAGGAACACAAACCAAAGCTTATTTGGATGGGCGCAACTGCGTATATGTATAAGTATGAATATGACAAATTTGCGGAAGTGGCAGATTCTATCGGTGCGTATCTAGTAGCCGATATTGCCCACATTGCAGGACTTATTTTATCTGGCGTTCATACTAACCCAGTTAAGCACGCACATATTGTTACTACAACAACACATAAAACGCTTCGTGGTCCTCGTGGAGGAATGATTATGGTGACAGATAAGGGACTTCAAAAGGATCCCGACTTAGGAAAGAAAATAGACTCAGCAATTTTTCCAGGATTACAAGGTGGTCCACACGATCATCAAACCGCTGCAATTGCTACTGCTCTTAAAGAAGCGGGCACCCCTCGTTTTAGGAAATATGCAATACAAATAGTAAGTAATGCGAAGACGTTGGCGGATGAACTTAAAAAGGCGGGTATCAGCCTAATTGGTAACGGGACTGAAAATCATCTCCTTTTACTTAATCTTGTTCCAACACTTGGAGCTGGTGGTGGACTATTTTTACAAGATGCTTTAGGAGCCGTTCGAATAACGGCAAATAAAAATACCATTCCACTAGAGCCTATGTCGCCATACTATCCAAGCGGAGTCCGAATGGGAACACCAGCGCTTACTTCAAGAGGAATGAAGAATAGAGAAATGAAGAAAATTGCGCAGTGGATAGTGGGAGTTATTGAAGAGATTAAAAAGTATAAAATGCCTTTTGACAAAGAAGAAAGAAAGCTAGTCATTGGCAAATTTCGTAAAGAAATTTCTGTAAATAGAAATCTCAAACTTATTGCGAAAGAAGTTACCGCGCTCTGCAAAAAATTCCCCATAAAAAAGGTGTATTGATCCTAACTATCAACTAATAGCTATCAGCTATTCGCCGATACACTCTTACCACCGGGTGGTCAAATACACTCCATGTTTCTTCGGCTTCTTCGTCCGATGGGTCAAGAACGCTAAATTGCTTAACTAATTTAAATCTCCGCTTATCAAATATCACGTCATAGTATGCGTCGATAACTGCATTCTTATTTTTCTGATAATAATTTTTAAACACTCTTCGAGAGGGGATTATTACATAGTCAAAATTATTTAAGGTAGGGAGAGAAGTCTTGTCATACAAAAACAGGTAGGTGACTTTGAACTCCCTATTGTTTGTAAGCGGCAAGTCAAATACATTTGCCGATTCGGACAAAATTCGTGAACCTTGTGGTAGATTTTTATTTATCCATTCTGAGGCGGTTATACGGACATCTTTTTGAGTATAAAGATTCATAAAACGAGTACCTATAAAAATCTGGTATAGAACAGTTATAACCGTTATAACAGTTATAAAGGTTATACTAGTCTTTTTATGAAGCCCTAGAAACCCAAAATACAACATCAAAACAGAGATAGGTACTATAAATCGGGTCCATTTTACATACAAAAAAGAAAAATACAAAAAAAGCGATAAGAGTGGAATACTTTGCACAAGACCAAATAAACTAATCAAACTAACCGGCAGGCCAAGTGCATACGGAAAAATCTTTGTTAGCTGAAACGCCATTGGAATGGTGTTTCTGAATTGTTCGGTGTAAAAAACCTCAATTGATCCTCGTGCAAGTGCAGATTCATAGAGAAACGTTTGCCAAAAATCTTTAAAGTGTAGTAAATAATGAGGCGAAAATAACAATGTAACAATACCAACAATTGCAACAATTATAATACTATCACGTAGGGGCGAGGTCTTCTCGCCCAAACCTCTTGCAATTAAAAAGTAAAGGGGAAATACTCCAAATAATATTCCCGAAGGTTTTGTTGCAGCAGCAAGGCCGACGAGTATTGCCTGTATGAGCACTCGTTTGTCAAAGTAAACTATAAGCACCAGAAACAATGTCAATAAGCTTTCGGTTGTGCCAAAGTGTGCTTGCTGTATAAAGCCAGGGGTGAAAGTATAGAGAAGTAGGAATAAAGAAGTAAGAATATATGAGGAAGTCTTAGTATGAATCAATTTAGATAACACAAGTCCCGTCATAATTGAAGCAGCACTAGAGATAATTCGGAGGGATAAAGTACCAACTAGAAATTCAGAGTAGGGGACAATAAACCTACTTACAAAACTGAAGATCGATCCCGCAAGGTAAAGCTGTAGTTGCCCATAGGCATAAAAATGAGGATTTAAGCATTCGGTAATGTTTGTTAAACTACATGAAAGTCGCAGGAGGGCGCCGGCCATATTATTTTCGTCAGGGTGAAATGTGTACGGAAATCCCCAATTAAGTCCATAGAAGCGGGTAAAGACAAGAGTCCCTAAAAGGGAAATGAAAAATATAAATTTTATTTTGTTTTTCATTTTGAATATCCCTGACAACATCACTGACAACATCACTGTCATCCTCGCGCCCGCCTGCATTGCCTTGCAAAGCATGGCTGGCAGGTACGCGGGGATCCAGAGTAATGACGGAACTAATCTAAAACAAAAACACTTTCAATATATTCATATACTCTTCAATAGAGCCATACGGCCTAATATATACGTTTTTAAACGTGCACCCACGAATAAATTCAGGAACTTCATTTTCTGCTGTCTTGTCGTACACCACAATACATTTCTTTTTCTCACGGAGAACGGCGCAGGTAAATGCAATTCCTAAATTTGTATCACTTTGTGTAACGTCAAAAATGGCAACATCGGACACGTGTATGGAGGCAAGCGTAGATTCAAAATTTTCTGTCAATGACTTCGAGTTCTCAGATCTAAATGATAGCTCATGTCCTCGTTCACACAGAAACGAAACAATGTATGGCTCTGGCTTCATGCAGTAAAAAAAAATTTTCATTTGGTATAATTATACCGATGCAGGACAAGAAAATGAACTATTTCTATATCGCATTTATTTTTCTGTTTGTTATGACGGTCGGTTTTGCTGCATTTGGTCGCAATTTAAGTACAAAAACGCGAGCATCTCAAAAGGATATATCTATAGCAAAGTCCCTACTTATTGCGGATAAACTTGAAATTACAGCAGGAAGTTCAGACTTTGCTCAAATATCAATATTTGTTCGTGCAGAAGATGGGACCATATTACCAAACAGGCTTGTAGATATAACAACGACGTTTGGGTCTGTAAATCCCACCAGTGCACAGACAGATAATTATGGAAAGGCAGTTTTTGTAGTTCGTTCTCCAACAGTTGGAGACGCAAATCTCACCGCTCGCATCAATGGAGTTATCATTCCACAAGCACTTACCATTAAATTTATTGCTGCACAGTAATAAATTGCTTATAAGTTAATTTTCCAGAATATGAAAAAAATAAGAAAAGCAGTTATTCCAGCCGCTGGGTATGGCACACGTTTTTTGCCGCAGACAAAAGCAATGCCGAAAGAAATGCTCCCTATTGTTGACAAACCGGTTATTCAGTATGTTGTTGAGGAAGCTATTAATTCTGGTATTGAGGACGTAATTATAGTGACAGGTGCGCTGAAGAGGGCAATTGAAGACCATTTTGATGTTCCAAATGCGGACTTGGTAAATAATTTATTGCAGGGAAATAAAGGTACGCTATTAGAAGAAATAAGGCGCATTTCCGATATGGCTAATTTTATTTACATACGTCAAAAAGGACCGTACGGAAATGGTACACCAGTTTTGTCTGCCGAGTCTGTTGTAGGTAACGAATCCTTTTCAGTTATGTGGGGAGACGAATTTATTTATGCAGATCCTCCTCGACTGAGCCAAATGATGAAAGTGTGGGAGAAGTACGGCGGCATTGTCATATCTGGTGTTCGAATTGAAGATAAAAGTGCATTATCACGATATGGCATAGCAGACATTGAGCCAGTGGAAGATAAAATATTTAAATTAAAGCGGATTGTAGAAAAACCAACTCCCGAAGAGGCTCCATCTAACTTGGCTACGCACGGAGCGTACATCCTGCCACCAGAGATATTTCAGGCGCTTAAAGAGGTCAAGCCAGGAAAGGGCGGGGAAATATGGCTGGTGGACGGAATTAATAAACTACAACAAGATGGGGTTCCCGTGTACGCATGCGAAATTGAAAATGGTAAGTACTTTGATACCGGCAATAAAATGGAATATATGAAAACGGTAGTACAATTTGCCCTGCAGCACAAGGAAATTAATGGTGAGTTCCGTGAGTTTCTTGTAAAATTGCTCAAAGAAAAGTAGGTCGTATGGGCGAGGTCTTCTCTCCCAGACAATATCATTTTATTTTGATCCCTCAGTGTAATCACTGAGGATGAAGAATCCTACCTTGATAATGGTAGTAGTACTGTGTATAATAAACATCTCTTTTTGAAATTGGATGTTATTTGAAAATTGTAAATTGAAAATTATAAATTGCTAGGTTCCTCTACTATTAAGGAGGAGAATTAATATATGTTTAATATTGATGTTCAAGAACTTCTGAAGCGTGGTGCGTATTTTGGTCACAAACTTTCCCGTACCAATCCCAAAGTTTTACCCTATGTACACAAGCCACAGAGCGGTATTTATATAATTGATCTTTTTAAAACAAAAGTTTCTCTTGAAAACGCTCTCAATACGCTCTTCCATGCGGGCAAAAGCAACGAAAGGCTTTTGGTTGTTGCAACTAAAAAAATTATCAAGCAGTTTGTTGCAGACTTCTGTCGCGAACGTAAAATCCCTTTTATTACTGAAAAGTGGATTGGTGGCTTCTTCACAAATTTTGAAGAGATTTACAAGAATATAAAGCGTGCAAACGATTATACGCGTGAAAAGCAAACAGGTATGTGGGATACGATGATTAAACACGAACGCAATAAACTAGATAAGGAATTGTCAAAAATTCTAAAGGTGTATGGTGGAGTTATTGGGATTGATAAGTTACCAGAGATTGTTATCATACTGGACGTAAAGAAGGAACACAATGCACTTGTCGAATCTATCAAAATCAAAGATCGGCAACTTATGGAGGGCCGTAAAGCGTTGCAGATTACCGGAGTTGTAGATACTAATGCGGATCCAACACTTCTCGATTGTCCCGTTGTTGCTAACGATGATTCTGTCGCAACTCTTGAATATATCGTAACCCTTATGATACATGCCTATGAGGACGGAAAGAAAGAATATAAAGAGGTTGTTCCTGGAGAGGAAAAAACAAACATACCAGTAGTCGTCGTAGAAGAAATAGTGAAAAATAAAGTTGAAAAACCTAAGAAAATAGTCAAAAAAACTAAAACTTCAAAAAAATAATATGGCAGATGTAAAGAAGGTAAAGGCTCTACGCGAGGAAACAGGAGTTTCAATTGCGCTCTGTAGCAAAGCATTAGATGAATCTAAAGGTGATATGGAGAAGGCGCGAAAGCTCCTTAAAGAATGGGGTGTTGAACTCGCTTCTAAAAAATTATCGAGGGAAGCGCACGAGGGCATTGTCATTTCTTATATGCACCACAATAAACGAATGGGCTCAATGCTTATTTTAAATTGTGAAACAGATTTTGTAGCACGAAACGAGGAGTTTCAGAAACTGGGGTATGAGATTGCCATGCAAGTAGCTTCTATGCAGCCAAAAACAACAGACGAGCTTCTTGCGCAGAGCTACATTCGTGACAGCTCAAAGACAATTGACCAACTAATCAAAGAGCTTATCTCAAAGCTTGGCGAGAATATCAAAGTAGGCGAGTTCGTCCGCCTCGCACTGTAATGTCATTGCGAGCGAAGCGCGGCAATCTCATATGCTTTAAATTACCCTTTCACGGACACAACTGAGCCCTCTTAAACCCCGCCTTTTCAGCCTCTTCTTTAGTACAAAACCACCGGTCCCCGCGATGCAGTTCGACTAATACATTATTATATTGTCCACAGCCTGGGTAGTGATAGAGTGAGCGGGTAACATTTCCCTTTATGTTACAAGAAGGGTGTTCCTTGTTTATTTTTTGCGTGCACTGGTCACTAAATATACCAATATTTTTCTGGTTAGCCACTTGAGTAGTCTGTAAAAGGAGATCGTTTTTTTCACTTGTCCCAGTTCCCTTATATGTCCATCCACTCTTGAGCATCATAAGATTTATGAATTTATCACCTATATACACATATGAAATTTGTCTTCTGTATATATCAATAAATGATACCTTTAATTGAACTTTCTTATTAAGAATGAGCTTTTCCAGTAATCTTTTCGCCTCAGTCGATCCACACAGTCCTATTTCAGGCGCGTCAACGCCGGCAAGTCTAATACGCTGTTTTTCCTTTGTTTCGAATGTATCCCCGTCAATAACTCGCACAACTTCATAGCTATAGTTATTTCTCATGTTAAGCAGATCTTTTATACGGTTTTTAAGGTAGGGGATTTGGGTAAGTAAAGCAACGCTTGTAGTAATCCCAACAGCGCTGGCAAGTAACCGCATTCTATTCATATGTACTTAAAATGATTCTACACCTTTTGCTATACTTACTTCATGAATCTTCCACTTATACTTGCCTCAATAGTCTTCGTCGGCTGGGGAACAGGCGACCTTTTTACCATAGTTGCGGCTCGTAGAATTGGGGCGAATCTAACCGTATTTTGGGTATTCTTTTCAAGTCTTATCCTATCTTTGATACTTATGCCATTTGTACCGCACAATTTCCAGTTAATTACATTTCCACTACTCTTATTAAATATCTTCCTCGGAATTCTATATGTTGTAGGTAATGTACTCGTTACAGAAGCATTTCGACTTTCTAGTGCGCCTTTAGTTGGTATTATAATTCAGTCTTTTCCAGCTGTTGTACTCGTCCTTTCTGCACTATTTTTCAAAGATAAAATTACGACATCTCAAGCTATCTACACAATAATTATCTTCACTGGTATTTTTCTTTCAAGTGTAGATATTCGTAAACTGCTTACATCACAGAAACTCATAGATAGAGGTACTTCAATTGCACTTCTTGCTATGGTATGTCTTTCAATATATTTTACGTTTCTCAGAATACCAATCAACGCGTATGGTTGGTTTCTGCCAAATTTTATTGGTAATGCATGCTTTCCAATAATTTATTTCTTCTTGCGCGCAAGGAAAGAGAAATTCTCTTTTCCAACCACAATCCCTGTGCTGGTTTCGGTTTTAATGGTTGGCCTTCTTATTAAAGCTGGGGACTTTTCACTAAACTGGGGACTTTCTATTCCTGGAGCTAGTAGTTTGGTTGCACCAATTGCAGGAGCTTCTCCTATTTTGTTTGTTACTCTGTCTGCGCTTATTTTTAAAGACAAGGTTACGAAGCAACAAGTTTTCGGAATTTTGGTAACTCTTATAGGAATAGTCCTGCTTACCACCCTTGGTCAATCTTAATTATTCACTTAAGATCCTTAAGTTACTTAGGGTAACCTAGCATTCTATTTTGATGTATCACATTACTAAGACTTGGCGTACTTCTCAGTTACGTTGAGAAGCTCTATATTTGGGAAGTCTCTTATTTGTAGTTTGGCGTAGAGGGGCTTATTAATAGAGTGGTAAATAAGATGGACCTTAATTCTCTCTTCGAAAATCCATGCGAGAAAAACAGCAGTTTCAACGTCATCCTCATAGAAATTGACAGTTTGATATTTCTTTAGTTGATCCTTTACGACAATTGCTTTATTTAAAGCGGATTTTGTCCCTTTCGGGGTAAAGAACTTCTCCTGAAAAAAGGTACCTATACCATTTTGCATAAAATTCTTTTCAGTCATCTCGATCCAGCTCTTGTGATTGCGTCGACCAGTGACTAAATTTATTGGCATATTCATTTCTGAAAGTTGTTGAAGTAGACCTATAACTCCAGGAACAACAGTTCGTGTTGAATGAAAATATTTTGAAGCAAGTTCGCTGATCTTACCGGGAAGTTTAAGAGGTTAGGACAGGTCTTTCCAATGTAACTTCAGATCAGAATCTTCCGACGATCCAGGACTATACTGAGGAATATCTTCCTCGCTGCTATACTCTATGAGTAATTTGTCCAACATTTTAGCTCCACCAAAATATACTCTTAGAACTTGCCATAGACGTGCAAGAAACTGCCTGTTTTCAAGGGTGTCATCCGCATCAAAAAAATGAGCCTCGGGTTGAATTTCAGTAGCCATGTGGTAATTATACCAGATTAGCTTACTCAGTCAGCCTAAACGCAATAAATATTCCTAGTAGCCCGCCAATAGCACTGGTGATAATGGATACGAAGGAAAACGCGCTGAATCCAAAAAATACTGGTGCATACCCACCAGCAATAGAGCCTATGGACATTCCAATCATAACAGCAGTTTTACTAGACATTCCGTTATTAAGAATGGAGAATATTAGTATTTTTCTCAAGCTTTTCGAGTCGTAATTCGTGGTCATTTAAGATGTCATTCTTTTCTACCGAGTCTGTCTGTAAACCTTTTATTCCAATCCCGAACGACTCAACAACATCTGAAATTGCTGTAATAATAGATTGAGCAGAATTTTCTATTTCCTTTTTCAATGTCAGTTCGCTTTTCTCAATTCTAGACTCCAACTGTTTCAGATCACTTCGTAATGAGGTCTCTATTTTACTAAGTTCGTTTTTAGTAGCAAATACTTTCGAAAACTCTTTCTTTAATTTCACAGCATCTTTGTCGGTGATCATAGTTGCATATTAAGGCTATACATTATTTTTGTCAATTGCTTTCCACATAAACACATATTCTTTTTTAGAACCGCCAAATCCCCGTTTTTTATAAAAACTTTGCAAATCACTTTTTACAGACTCAACAAATAGTCCAGTTTCGAGAACTCCTCGTTTTTTTGCAACTTCATGAGCTTTGTTTAGAAGCTTTGTTGCAATACCTAGGTTTCGGTATTCTTTTTTTACAGCCAGCCTAAATAGCTGAATAAACTTTGGACCAAAGGGGATCAAGTAGACAACTCCGACGATATTCTTGCCAACAACCGCAATGAGAACAGCGTCTTTATGCTGCTTTATCATTCCAAATAGATTTTCTGGAGAATCCCACGTCTCGTCAAACAACTGCGCCTCCTGAAGAATATTCTTTATAGAAGTGTAGTCATTATCGGAATAGTTCTTTACAATTATGTCATCCTCGTGCTTGACACGGGGATCCACTCCCAGAATCTTACCTCCCCCTATTAATTTTAACTTCTTATCTCTCGTCATCTTCTTAATCTCTCTTTCTCTTTTCATAGCAAGGCCAATTGTAGAATATTCCTCGTTGTAAACAAGCTCTACCGGCCTTCTCACCCATGTATATTGTGCAGCTCTCGATTTAACATGATTGTGCTCGTGCAACCGTCGCTTGAGATTCTTTGTTATTCCAGTGTAAAGCGTATTTTCATAAGTGCGAAGTATATATACGAAGTACATGGGTCTATTATTTGTATGTGAGCTCTAGTTGAATATTATCGGGGTCGCGGAAGGCGAGAACGTAAGTACCGTTAGATAATTTCTTAATTTCACCATGTGGAATATTCTCAGACGAAAAAAACTCTATCGCTTCATCCAAATCTTCCCGTTTAGATACCGTAAACGATACGTGGTCCATGCCAATGTTGGTTTCCTTGAAACTATCAGAAGTTAAGCGACCTTTATGATCGGTTAGTCCAAGTTTGAAATTACCACACGAAAACATGATGAAATTTGGATATGAGGCCACTACTTTAAATCCAGGAAGCCTTTTGTAGAATTCACTAGATACTATTAAGTCCTTTACCGTAAGCTCAATATGGTCGATACTTCTGATGTGCATATTATGCACTGTCACCTTTTATCATCTTTATTGCCTCTGAAACTGTGGTCATAAATTGAGCTGGAAAGATAATGGTGGAATTTTTCTCAACGCTTATCTCTGCCATGGTTTGCAACGTACGTAATTGTAATGCAACAGGGTGGCTAGAAATAATGTCTGCAGCCTCACCGAGTTTAACTGCCGCTTGAAACTCACCTTCAGCAGCTACAATTTTAGCTCGTCGTTCTCGTTCGGCCTCAGCTTCCTTTGCCATAGCCCGCTGCATATTTTCGGGTAACGTAATGTCTTTTATCTCAACAACGGTCACTTGTACGCCCCACGGTTCTGTGTGAGAATCTATAACATCTTTGATTTTCTTGTTAATTAAAGGAGTTTGCGATAAAAGTTCGTCCAACTTAAATTGCCCAACCACGTTTCGTACTGTTGTTTGACTAATTTGCAGTACTGCAGAGTACACATCTTCAATAGAAATAACCGATTTCTGTGCGTCGACAATATGATAATACGCAACAGCTGCAATATCTATGGAAACATTGTCTTTGGTAATAATTTTTTGAGAAGGAATGTCCATCGTGACAGTTCTAAGTCCAACCAGTGCCATTTGCTCAATAATTGGGATAAGAATAATAAGACCCGGACCGCGGGCACCTGTACACTTGCCCAAAAAAAATATTACACCGCGGTCATACTCTTTTATAACGCGTAGAGAAACAAATCCGAGAATTATAATTATTACACCAATTGCAATGTACATATATATAAATAACTGGTAACTACATATCCATGTTATCATAAAACATCTTGCGTTAGTATATGTATCATCGTTTGCAAAAAAACTAGTGGTTTAAGGCTGTATTAGCCGCTCGATGATATAATATACGAATATTAGTAAATATACTAAATGGCTGACCGTATCGTAGAACGTTTATATCCTACTTTGGGTGAAAAACCACTTTTCTATAGTGGAGGTGACTATGCGTCTCGAGTCGCAGCTTTAAGATCACTTCAAGGCTATTACAGATCACCTCAAACACAGTTTGGCTCTATGCCTGCACAACAAGATTCATTCAGAGGTCTTCACAAATTTTTGAATACGATGTGTGTAGTACCAACGATTGGTGAGCATGAGATTCGCAGACAATTAGAAGAATTATCTGGACAATCAAATTTGGAGGAGGAGAAAAGATCAGAAGAGATTCTAATATGGATTAACGGAAATAAGGAAGCGTTACCAGTTTTTGGTACTTGCTCCTATCGCAACGTTGAGGCGTTTGCTCGAACTTCCGTTGATGTAAACTCGATACACTACACTTTCGGTGCAGTAGGAAGTTCGGGTGGACATGAGTTTATGGAATTGACGCATGAACAGGAAATGATGTATATGTGTGAATCTATTGTGGACGCACTTGTATCTCGTGGTTTTATAATAAACAGGATTGATGAGGCAGAGCTTACTAATATCATAACTGAAACGGCCTATATTATGTTGCGCAATAGAGGAAATAATTTTCCTAATGCTTGGGCGCCGAACTGTTTAGACCTTACTAACATGGCAAATAAGGGTGCTGAGTCTATTGCGTCGCTATATTCTGTTGTCCTTTCTTCGTCAAGAGAGTATCACACTTGTTTAATGCATAAGTATTCGAGTAACGGAGCTAGTTACTCACAACAGGATCTAAACCCACCAGGTGTATTTGGAAGGCAGCGCTGCCCTTCAAATTGTGCAGAGTCTCAGGCAATTTTTCGAACACAAATGGCATACCTGATTCCACTAACATTGGGTATAAAGGAATCTTATCTTGTTGCTATAGAGAATAGTGAAACAGAATTAACAGATGGACGAATTGCACCGTGTTCTGACCTTGTTTACCTTATCCCAACAGATAATGGAGCCTACTTACAGAAAAAGCTAATTATTGATAACCGCCTAGGCTTAAATCGAATGTGGAATGGAACAACCTACAAATTTTTTAGTTATTTATTCAGTAATTTTGAAGGTGCTGGAATTGATACTAAGAACTTCTCAACTATTAAGGTTGTGCTTGATGAAGAACATGTTATTGCGTGGGGAATGAAAAGTAATGGCGAAAAAAAATTCCTACTTAAGGTCCCGCTGACAAAAGTTGGTAGAACAGAAACCGTACCATTTTCAATGGGCTATTTGTGGACAAGTGCAGCTCCTTGTGTACACTGTTTAAATGTGATGAGTAGGTATGGAGTAGAAAACCTTCATATAGACTCGGTAAGTACGGACGGCCTGAAAGGTGATGACTGGTTGGTACTTGAATACCTTTTGACCAACTTTAAAGGTAAGCTCAGTGTCGGAAACCTTCATCATTAAAACTGAAAGTCATACTTTACTTTGCCGCCAAGTGATACACAATCTTTCTTACTTGGATTAACGTAAATTACCGATCCCTTTCCGTGTAGTACAGCAATTTCTCTGTCAAGTTTAGCAGCAAGTTTCATAGCTCCCGACCCGTTTGCCTCGTCTTCAGGAATTCCCCAATCTGGCGCAAACGTGCGCGCACGAATAATACCTCTCTTTTCATCAATCCATGCCCATACAACTGTATGCTTCATTTTTCTAGTTTCGGTAGGGGAGAGCTGCTCAACCTCAAGATTAGAACCCAATTGTGTAATCTTCCACGTAGGTGTGACAGACAAAGGTGCACGTATCCATGCACAATCTTTCTTAAACCACGTTTCAATTTTTTGTTTGCCACAAACAATGTAATTATGGGGCAAATTCATAAATTTTCCTAAAAATCACGAAGCACCAACTATGGCGTGTCCTGCAAAAGCAATATCTTCTTGAGGATTATGAATGGATTATGTTACTTGTTTTAAGATCGTTGATAAAAACACACTCACTGTAGCCAGATTCTGTCGTAATTCTCTGACGTTCCTTAATATCAATTCTCTTTCCTTCGTCTAGCATAATTCCAACAGGATTACCGAAAATACCTTCGTCATTAACAAAAACTCGAACTGTATTAATATTCATATACTTTTTAGACTAGTAAAATTATACCAGAGTAAGCTTTTGCTATGCTATAATCTGCCCCAGATGTGCATGCAGCCTTGCACATCATCTCGTGGAAAGGAGGATACCTACAAATGCGCGCAGTAAAAAAAGTTTACTGCAGGATCTGCAAATGCTGGCATTTCCCGCCAGTTTGCAGCAGAAAGAAAAGGTACGGTGAGTAAGTACCTAGCCAACCTTGGGTACTCCCCGAGGTTGGCAAATTCTTTTATGTGTTTTAATCAATATTCCTTTAGGATCTGAAGAATTTTTCGTGATAAATTTGCAAATTCCTCTTTAGATTTCTCAATATTTTCTTTTGTTCCAATTTGGATATCTTCAACAAGGCTTGGGTCCAGGTCAAAAATAGCAACACCTATTTCCTGGCATTTAGCTGGAATACGTCCGTAATCTTGAATTTCAGCTAATGGCTCACTCCAGCTTTTTTCTACCAGTCCATTCCGCCCGTGTTTTTCTGATAGAAAAAGCTTTACCTTCTTTGGAATTTCTTCAATCCAATGCCTATGGTCTTTTATTGGTTGTTTAGCATAAACGTTGTAGGAGTTAATTATATATCCAATAAATAACCCATCGCCTGCTAAAACAAATTTACTCTCCGTGCTGCCGGAAAGAGCCTTACCAG
The DNA here is from genome assembly GCA_964358525.1 of uncultured Gammaproteobacteria bacterium. Lineage (GTDB taxonomy): Bacteria > Patescibacteriota > Microgenomatia > UBA1406 > UBA1406 > CAYHPU01. The sequence goes on along the minus strand of CAYHPU010000002.1, from coordinate 959 downwards.
TTATTTTCCAATTTTGCTTCCATTTTTCAAACATGCTACCAAGGTTTTCTATACCTTGAACACTAAATGCGTCTGGCATCATCGGAACAGCAAAATAGTCCGATCCTAGAAAAATAATTTGATTTAGTAGCCCTAAGCTTGGAGATGTATCTATTACAAAAATATCTACTTCTTCATTTAAGCCCTTTTCTCGTAGAAATCTATCTATGGCACTTGTTTGAAAATAACCGAGTTGTTGGCCAGAGGCTGCTTGACCATATGCAGTTGTGAGTAGGTTTTCATATTGGGACAAATTCACACTACCTTTTAATAACAGGAGGTTTTGAACAGTATTAACCCTAATAAAAGGTACAGTTAGATCTATGTCAGCTCCTCCTCGAACAACGCCTTTTAGGACATCAGATATGTCTTTATAAGTTGATGAGAATAGGTTCTGGGTATAATTCCTATCGCCTAAAGCAAGTCTAGATAAATTACATTGTGGGTCAAGATCAATAAGGACAGTTTTATAACCTTCTTTAGCAAAGGAAACTGCTGTATTATAAGCTAGAGTAGTTTTTCCTACGCCACCTTTATTATTTGCAAAAAGAAGTTTTTTTGATCTAGGAAACTTCATACAAGTATGATATCAAATAAATTAAACAGTTGAGAATGGCAAATTCTTACCCAATCAATTATCCAAACTACGTTTTCTTCACTTTCTGACATTCTTCTACATTATAAAACACTTCATATTTAAAACTTAAATTGTATTTACGCTACCTTGTCGTTACAATATAGACTGTATTTTATACTAAATACTAACTTCGAACTACTAGCTACTTAATAAATTGGGGAATCGTCTAATGGTAGGACAGCAGCCTTTGGAGCTGTTTATCGGGGTTCGAATCCCTGTTCCCCAGCCAGGTACCGTTCAAAAACGGTCTCGCTTTTGATTGAAATAGAGCGGTAGATCAAGA
>CAYHPU010000001.1:0-48596 GCA_964358525.1 uncultured Gammaproteobacteria bacterium | reverse complement strand
ATGCTCATGAAAAAAGAACTATTTCGTAATATTTTTACACGGTTTTTTGAATATCCAAGGTTGATATCAATCATAGAGAAAATATTGAGAAGCGGATTTAACCATTTTGAAAAAATTAAAGTTCCTACTCTTATTTTGTGGGGAGAGAGCGACGAACTCTTCCCAAAAGAAAATGCAGAATTAATGCATAAACAAATTAAAAACTCCGTAGTAAAATATACTAAAGGAAACCACGACTGGTGTTTGTTTAGACCAAAAGAGTTGATCAAGTACATCAATTTCTAATTAACCTAATTAATCTAATTTCTAAAAAATATCTAATTAAATAGAGTTGTTTAAATCATAAAGATGATTTCGATCAATAATAAAGTAGTTTTGATTACTGGTGCGACGGGTGGAATTGGTAGCGCACTTTCTGAGAAATTGAATAGCGAGGGCGCTAGTCTTGTTCTTGTTGGTCGTGATAAACAAAAACTTGACTTGCTCAATTCTTCGCTTGGGGGAAAGCACCGAGTTTATGCTTGTGACTTTACAAGTCAACAAAATGTTATCGAACTTTCTGAGAAACTTAAAACGGTCGGTACAATCGACATGCTTTGTAACGCCGCAGGAATAGGAATATACAAGTCCATTAAAGACGCTACCCTCGAGGAGTGGAATATATCTCTCAATACTAACCTTACGGCGGCATTTATATTGACCAAAAATTTAATACCAAATCTAGAAAAATCTGAGGTGTCACTCGTTCTAAATATTGGCTCTGGTGCTGGGGTAATTCCCCAACGCTCTCGCAGTTTATACGCAACAACCAAATTCGCACTTCGCGGACTTTCACTTTGTCTAAACGAGGAATACAAAGATACAAAGCCACATTTTTGCTTAATAACCCTCGGGAGTACGCTCACTAATTTTGGTGGAATGACTATTGAGGAGAAAAAGGAAGCGGCACAAAAAGGACGCGCCTATTTTCCTGTTGAGTGGGTAATAAGCAAACTAGTAGAAATCATCAAAGATGAAAAGAGAAAAGAAGAATATGTGTTGTATCCTGGCGATAATGGGTTCGGGGAGTGGAGTAAAGCGTAGAAAAAGATAGATCCCCGCTCCGCCAGTTGGTGGACGCGAGGATGACACAGAAACAGATCCCGGAATAAATCCGGGATGACAGAATGAGACCGCTTTGTTAGAATAGCTCCATGTTATCTTCTCAAGATATTCTTAAAAAATACTTCGCACTATATCAGAGTAATGGCCATATACAGATTTCTAACATGTCCCTTGTCCCCGAAGGAGATTCGACCCTCCTTTTTGTTAACTGTGGTATGTTTCCCTTGGGACCCTATTTGTCTGGCGAGCAACATCCACTCGGAAAACGTCTTATGAATGTACAGCGAGCTGGTCGGTTTCAGGAAGACCTAGAAGAAGTTGGAGACAACCGCCACACCACCATGTTTCATATGATTGGAAATTGGAGCCTCGGCGATTATTTTAAAAAAGAGCAATTGGGTTGGATCTATGGTTTTTTGATCGATGAGCTCGGACTAGATCCTCAGCGCATCTTTGCCACCGTTTTTGAAGGAGATAGATACGCGCCCAGAGATATTGAATCTATAGAAATTATTAAAGATATTTTTGCAAAGTACAAAATCAGTGCAAAAGAAAACAAACGAATCTATACGTGTGGACGAGACAAAAATTGGTGGCAACGCGGAGAAGTCGTTGGTGAACTTGGCGGGCCAGATAGCGAAATTTATTATTATTTAGGGACTGGTTCTGGCGAGGGGAAAGATCCTTCAAAACACGAAGAAGAATTTTTGGAGATTGGTAATACTGTTTTTATGCAATACAGAAGAATTGAGGGAAACGGATGGGCACAGCTCCCTCAAAATAATGTTGACTTCGGTGGCGGACTCGAAAGGATCGCGCTTGTTTGCCAAGGTAAACAAGACATCTTTGAAACGGACATGTTTTGGCCTATTATCGAGAAGATTCAATCTCTCAGTGGTAAAGACTACTATGAAAACGAAAAAACAAAGCGCGCCATGAGAACATTGGCCGATCATATCCGAAGCATCACTATTATGGCAATGGATGGAGTGGTCCCTTCTAATAAAGACCAAGGATACTTCCTGCGAAGAATCCTTCGTCGCATGGTACGAACAGGAAGAGTTCTTGGAATTGAAAAAGGAATTAGTGTCAACCTTGTCGATACTGTTTGTACCTTGTTCTCGTGGCTCTATCCTGAGTTGTCTACTAAACAAAGTGAGATTAAAACATTATTTGCCGACGAGGAGCAAAAATTTTCCATGACACTTATTAATGGACAACGCGAACTACAGCGTATAATTCAGCACCATGGTACAAAATTAGAAAATCCTAACGTTGCCGCACAATACATTTTCGACTTATACCAGTCGATCGGGTTTCCTCCAGAGATGTCTCTTGAAGAACTGGTGGAACACAATATTCATATCACCGATAAAAAAAAACATCTTACTGCCTACGAACAGTATAAGAAGAAACACCAGGACCTTTCTCGAAAAGGCGCCGAACAAAAATTTAAAGGAGGACTCGCTGACCACAGTACTGAAGTTGTACAACTTCATACCGCAACGCACGTATTACATCAATCTATGCGGACAGTTCTTGGCCCTCATATACAACAACAGGGAAGTAATATTACTAACGAGCGATTGAGATTTGATTTTTCGCACGATTTCCCCCTTGCCGATCATGAGATAAAAAAAATAGAGGCACTCGCAAATGAAACTATTCAGAAAAAATTGCCGGTGCAGTTTGTAATACTCCCCAAAGAAGAAGCAGAAAAAACAGGAGCCCTCCATTTTTTTAAAGAAAAATATGGAGAAAAAGTGAAAGTATATTTTATAGGGAACGATATTAAAACAGCGTTCAGTAAAGAATTTTGCGGCGGACCACATGTTTCGAATTTGTCTGAACTTTCTCCTACTTTGTCAATTTACAAACAAGAGAGTGTGGGAAAAGGGGTGCGGAGAATATATGCTAGATTTGGTTAGGGTTAAGGTAAAGCCGTTAGTAAGTAGTTGGGTTAGGGTTGTGGGCTTCTTTATATTTGGACTACTTCTTCCGACACAACTAGGCAAACATTTTTGGTTTTCATTCTCATATATAAATGGCATTCGGGTTGATTATCTTGCGCCAACGATTTATTTGAGCAGTATCATTTTATTGTTTCTTGTTATATATCAAATAGTAAATAGTAAATATCAAATTTTAAAATCAAAAATTGAATTTATAATCCCTATTCTTCTTTTTCTCACTTTCAATTTTATTATTTCAAACAACGGACTATTGTGGTTTTATCGGTTGTGGCAGTATACACAGATCGGACTTGCTATATTTGTGTTTTCACACGTCACTGACCAGCAAAAAAGATGGTTTTTCTATGGACTCGTCTGTGCCTCAGTCTATTCTCTTGCTCTTGCCGTTTCACAAATTCTCAACCAGGGTTCATTACAAGGATTGTGGTGGTTTTTAGGTGAACGATTTTTTTCAATAACAGGCCCCGATATTTCAACCATATCTATCCAAGGGATTAAAATCCTCCGTCCCTACGCAACCTTTTCCCACCCCAATTCTCTTGCTGGATTTTTCCTGGTCGTGTATACCCTTGTCTCGTCCTTATCTATTCCACTTGTTCCTCTATTTTCTCTACTGATAATTCTTCTCTCTTTTTCCCGAAACACCATTGTAATTCTTGCTCTTTTTATCTTTACCCGTGCGCTTTTGAAATCTAAAAAGTGTACTGTGTGTTTAGTTGCACAAAGTATTTTTTGTTTGTGGCTGGTTATATTTACTTTTATGTGGAAGGGCGCTCCTTTTTCAATAAGTGACCGTGTTGCCGATTGGAACATGTCTTTTACATCTCTACAAACAATGTTATTCGGAAACGGGCTTGGTAATTATTTAATACCCTCTTCTTTTCGCTTTACCCCACAGCCGGTGCATAACATTTATCTTTTATTTGTCTATGAATGGGGAAGTGTTGTTGTTTTGATTTTGCTTTGGAAATTTAAAGATCTACTAAAATATCTTCTAGTGCCATCTGTTTTGGTAATTCTCCTTACTGGATTATTCGACCACTACTCACTCACTTTAATCCAGAATCAATTGTTACTCGGGGTTGTGGGTGGCCTTACTCTAGGGTCGATACCCATTTTGAAAAAGAAGAGTTGAGTTCTAGTGTTGCTTTAAATTTTTGTTTATACTGTGGCGGGCAGTGTTTTTGGAGACTAAGAAGAATAGCACGGTGGGCTTTTGCAGACTGGCGCGCACGTTTTGTATATGAAACGTCGGGGTTTGTCCCCATTTTTGTTCCATTTTTTGCCGCCCCCCATGATTTAATTAAATATTTCTCCGCCTTTGAGGCTGTTCGTTCGGACAAACTCCAGTCTGAATTTCCAATATAACGTGCCATATTAATGCGTTTATCGGCAAAAAGTAGGTAAAGCTCTGCTTTACGAACGGGGGTTCTTGTGAACATTTCAAGCACCATATCTCTCCCCGCTTTTAGTAGATAAAGCGGATGGTTTGGTAGGATTCCCGGATAGGGTAACTCATACTCTTCGACCGCAAGAACAGAGAACTTACTTAAATCCTTCACAAAAAGCGTTGCAAAGAGAAACATAAATATAAAAACAAGTAGAGGAACGATTTTATACCGACGAAGTATCAGCTGTATTTTCTCTTCAAAATTTTCTCCAATTGTTGATGGCATGGTTATTTATTAGTAGGATCTACATTATACCACAGGATAGAACTGTTTTTGGTCATAAAAGTCATTTGGCGCTTTGCATACTGGCGTTCTTTAACTACCCATATTTCAATAGATGCGTATAAATCTATGTCACTTTCAATATGATGTAAAAGTTGCGCGTAGCCAATTGTTTGAAGCCCTGGATCTGTGGATGAATAACCCATACGGAGCAGTGTCTCAATTTCAGAGAGCGCACCTTCTTCCATTCTTTTTTCGACACGAGTTCGAATGGCTCTTTCCAGATTTTCCTTCTTGTTATACCGTAAACCAATAAGAGTAACGTCGTAATCTTGTGCTATTCCTTTTGCTGTCGTCAACTCCTGTTTTGTTTGATTTGATAGGATTTCTATGCGACGTATGAGGCGTCGCTTATTGTTCTGGTCTGAATTATTCATAGTCTCGACTATATGTGGTTGTAACTTATTTAATTTATCCTGAAGATCTGATACCGATTTCTCTTCGAGGGAAACGCGTAAATTCCAATCTGGTTCAGTACGTGGAACAGAAAGTCCATAGAGTAAAGTTCGAATATAAAAATAGGATCCACCAACAATAATTGGGATTTTACTATTCTCTTCTATCTTTCTAATAGCTTCGCGTGCACAGAGCGCCCACTCACCTGCTGAAAAAACAACCCGCGGATTAATAATATCGTACAACCATGTTTTAGTTTTATAGTTTTCATAATATCCAATTGAATATTTACTATTTATTTCTTCGTTCAGCACAAATTTAGAAGTACTCAACAAATCTTTCCCCGTGATGATATCAAGATTTTTATACGCTTGCCGTGAGTCGGCGGATATAAGTTCCCCGTGCACCTCTTTGGCAATACTGGTTGCAAGCTCTGTTTTCCCCGTTGCTGTCTGGCCTGTTATTACTATTAATTGTTTCATGTCTTTGGTAGTTGGGTAAGGGGACCAACTGCCTAACCCTAACCTTTACCTAATTCCTGATGTGCCACAACCCTACTTCATCCTTAATTATATATCCCCCGAGCTCCAAAAATGAAAGTTCCTTTCCAATAATAATAACGTCTTTCTTCAATGCAACACACAGTCCATCGGTGGTTTGTGGATTTTTTTTGAGTAGCTCTACTGTTTCTCTTTGAAAAACAGATTCTGGTACTCTCTCTGGTATCATTTGGATAGTGGTTGACACATTTAATTCTTCGAGCACGTCTTCGATTTTAGTTACTAAACGGGCGCCTTCTTTTATTAAAATAAGCGGTCCCTCGGCTTGTTCGTTCCCAATTTCACCAGGAACCGCACACACGCTTCGTCCTTGCTCTGCGGCGTAACGGGCAGTGATAAGTGAACCCGAATGAGAACTTCCTTCGATAACCACTATTGTTTTTGAAAGACCCGAGATGATTCTGTTACGCGCAACAAATAAACCTTTTAAAACGGTGTGACTCGGGGGAAATTCTGAAATAATAACTCCATTTTTCTCGATCAAATCGTACAATTGTGCATTCTCTCGCGGATATTTGATATCAACACCACATCCAAGAACAGCGACCGTTGTCCCATTGTTTGACAGCACTTCAGAATGGGCGCACGCATCTATACCAAGAGCCAGTCCTGAGGCTATTGTGACTCCCTTTTGGACAAGTGCTCTTACTATTTTACTCGTTATTGACCGTCCGTAAAACGTTGGCTTTCGCGTCCCCACGACAGCACAAAACAGATTAATGTTCCACCCTATTCTATCCCATTGCCCCTTATAAAAAAGCCCAATTGGTGGGTCTGAAATATTTTTGAGTGCCGTTGGATATCTATCTTCCTCAACTGAAACATATCCAATTCCCTTTTTTACCAGAATCTGTTTTTCTTTTTCTAAATCTGTACGGGATCGAAACGAGAGAAAATTATTAAGCAAACCCGTGGGAAGAACTTCACGAAGTTTTTGTTCAGGAGCATAATATGCCCTCTCTGACGATTTGAAAACGTTCACTAAACGTTGAAAATACATAGGACCTATTCCTGGAAAAAGAGAAAAACCGAGCATAAAATAAATTCTACGCTATACTGAGAATAATGAAGATACTATTTTTCGAAGTAGAACCGTATGAAAAAGAATTTTTTTCAAAAGAACTTTCTTCACACGACCTTGTGTTCTATCCTGACGCACTTAGTTCTACAAATAAAGACTTAATAATCGACGCAGATATTGTAACCGTCTTTATTGGCTCGAGGGTAACGGCAGACGTTATCTCTGGCGCCGTAAAACTCAAGACTGTTGTTACCCGATCAACGGGCACCGATCACATAGATGTATCTGCGTTGCAACAGAAGAACATTTTTGTATTAAATGTTCCCCACTATGGGATAAATACTGTTGCAGAGCATACATTTGCCCTTATCTTGGCACTTTCACGAAATATCATTCCCTCTGTTGAGCGAACCAGGCACAGCAATTTTTCATGTGAGGAACTCACTGGTTTTGACCTCGCGGGAAAAACACTTGGAGTAATTGGGCTGGGAAATATTGGGTGCCGCGTTGCAGAAATTGGGAATGCTTTTCACATGAAAGTTATTGGTTTTAATCGGTCCCCTAAAGATCTGCCAAGTGTAACACTAGTTTCACTTATTGATCTCCTCGAACAGTCAGACATTATTACTATTCATACCCCACTTACTTCGGATACAATGCATTTGATTAACCGCGAGAATATGGGGCACATCAAAAAAGGAGCATATCTCATTAATACCGCACGCGGTGGAATAATTGAAACAGAGGCTCTTGTTCAACTTCTCCAAAATAAGATACTCGCAGGAGTGGCGCTCGATGTACTTGAAGAAGAACAAACTATCAAAGACGAAAGACACTTGTTGTCACGTGAATATATTGAGCTTTCCTCTGTCAAAACGCTATTGCTCGATCATGTTTTGCTGGAATTTCCCAATGTCATTATTACTCCCCATAACGCATTTAATAGTAAAGAAGCACTTCTTGAGATTAATACAAAAACGTTAGAGAATATTCAATCAGTTACCAAATAATGAGGGAAGTTTGAACTCTATAGCTCCGGTTGTTTCGTTTCTTTGAAATATGCCCAATACGTCGCTTGTCAGAACAAAAAATACCGTCCATACACACATGAGAATGACTAGTCCCACTGCGGCGTTTGTCATACGTTTGCGGGCTTTTTCAACTTTTTCTTTTTCTCCTGCAGACTGAATCCATTCAAGTGCCCCCATAACGAGGTGGTAAAAAACAAGAAACGCACCCGCAATAAGTGCATAGGTAAAGAGTTGATTAAAGACAATCCCTATAGATGCCTGTGTGTTGAGATTTCTATCTCCACCTAAAACTCCCGCACCTATTTTTTGTGCTAGCAATAATGTATTCATTGCTGTAAAACTCCTTGTTGTTCTAGCGATTTTATCGGATCAAGTAAAAAATTCCAATTGCCAAAAAATACTTGGCCGATAACTCCGCCAACTACAAAAACTAACAATATTAAAATAAGTCCAATTGCACTTTGTGTTAATGTACTTTTTGCCTTTTCTATATTTTTCGGGTCGCCCTGAGCACCTATAAACCAAAATGCCGCGCGTATAAAATTCACCAAAACATACAAACCAAATCCCATAAAAAGGAGCGTAAATCCACGATTGATAAACATAACGAGACCACTGTTTGGATCGTTTACATTACTGCTTCCGACAGGTGGTTGAATATCTCGCAGTCCTAATGGATCAGTTGCATCGGCCAAAAATAAATTCACCATATATTAAAATTGTACTCCTAAAAATTTTGCAAGGATTTGTGTTAACCAATAGGCGGTGACAATAATAAGCATACCAATCATTGCGTTAACAAACGCGCCTTGCGCCTCTTCTATACTTTTTGCTTCTCCGTTTGCTGTAATATATTTATAAGCAGCAAATACGATGCTCGCAACAATAATAACCCCACCCCCAAAGGCAATAGCTTTACTAAGTACATTCACCATTGCCCCAACTGAATTAAATTTCTGGGCAGGCGCAAAACTTTGTCCCAAATCAACTTCTGCAAGTAGCACAAACATAACTACACTGTAATAAAAAAGGAGGATGTTGTCAATCTCCCCTATGAGAAATCCAAAATCCGAATATCGAAATCCGAAACAAATTATAAATTCTAATAATTAAGCAGGAAGATTTATAATTTCGAATTTGTGCCTATTTATTTCGAGCTTCGTATTTCGTGCTTCGAATTTATTAGCGGTACATCAGTGGCTTTGCTTGTTCAACAGGCACAAGACTCATTTTGCGGCGTTTCTTATCCACCCGCTCAACATAGGCAATTATTTTTTTACCGACTTCAATTTTACTATCGGGTGTAATTTTTGAAATATGCACCAATCCTTCAATTCCCGATTCAAGCGCCACAAAATAACCATACGCTTCTTTGCGCGTAACCATTCCTTCTACTTCTTTGTCTTTTGGATAGTTTTCTTCTATTTGTTCCCACGGATCTATTTGTAGTCTCTTGAGAGATAGGGTTAATTTGTAGTCACGCGTGTTTTTTTGAAGAACAAGTGCCTTTAATTCATCCCCTTCTTTTGCGTACGTACGAGGATCGGCAACTTTTTCCCATGAGATTTCTGAAATATGAATAAGCCCTTCAACTCCATTAACTTCGCAGAAAATACCAAAGTCCGAAAATCCAATTACTTTACACAGTACTGGCTCGTTCTCTTTAATTTCGTCAAATGATTTTAATAATTTTGATTGCGTAATGCCGAGCTCCGCAGCTTTTTGTGAAACAACGAGTCTGTTTTTATCACGATCAACCTCTAAAATACGCACTTTTATGCGCTTATTAAATAATTCTTCTGGGTGTTTAATGTAATTTTGTGTTAACTGAATTTTTGGAATCACTCCACGAATTCCCATAAGTTCAATAAATAGCCCTCCTTTTCCATTTCCAACAACTTGCACTTCAATTAATTCTTCCTTTTCGTATTTTTCTTTTAATATGTCCCATTTGCCTTTTTCAAAAAATGTTTGCATAGATACAACGGGAAAACCAGCCTTTGCTTCTATGTTAATTACCCGAACCACAACTTTTTGTCCAGCCTTTAAATAAGGGAGAAAGGTTGTTAATTCTTTTGTCTCGGGAGAAATAAGGATTGCATTCGTTTTCCACCCAATATCAAAAAAAGCCTCTTTTTTGGAAATAGTAGCAATAGTGGCATCTATAATAGAACCATTCTTTATTTTCGGAAGAGATTGAACCTGTTTAAGAAGCTCCTCCATTGAGGAGGCGGTTGTTGAACCTTTAGCAGTTACTTTTTTTATTGAAGGCATATGTCATGAATTCTCCTTTTTCGTTTTTAGATTCTAGCATTATAGCACAACTACTTCCGGATGCAATCCCCGTCCCTGTCCTCTTTCCTAAATAAGGATGGGACGAGGGTTGCAAAAAAACTGTCTTATTTAACCATTCTCTTGAGGCTTTTTCCTGCGGTAAAACCAGGTGTTTTACTTGCGGGAATTTGGATCTCAGCACCGGTCTGTGGATTACGACCCTTACGTGCTGCTCGTTTGCGAACGACGAAGGTACCGAAACCTGTTACTACCACTTTCTCGTTACGTTTTAGTGCGTCAGCGATTGTGGAAAAAACAGTATCTGTTGCCAGTTTGGCAGCGCGCATAGAAAGATTTGCTTGTTTAGCAACCTGTGCGACTAAGTCTTGTTTGGTCATTGTGTTATCATCCCCTTTCTTGCGTCATTATAGTAGTTTGCGTTTTTCTGTCAAGCTATATTTAGAATATCTTATTACAACAATCTATATCAAGAACGGGTTGTTGCGGTAGTCCTAAACTCACGGATGGCAGTTATTTTTATTTGTCCAGGAATTTCTGAAAACTGTTTTTCCAATTCTTCTTTTAACTTTGAACATAAAATAGTAGTCTGATCGTCATCTAGTTTTACCGGATTAATGATAACCCGAATCTCGCGACCCGCTTGAAGCACTGACACTTCGTGTACTCCCTCTTTTTCTTTAATATAGTCCTCAATTGCCTTCATACGCGTAATATAATTTGTTACGTCCTCGCGTCGCGCGCCCGGTCTGCCACCCGAAATAGCGTCTGCCAAGTATACAATAACCGCCTCGGGAGAAGTAAATTCTGAATCTTCGTGGTGTGAAGCAACGGCATCTATAATTTTTTGTGGAAAACGATGTTTCTTGAGGAGTTCAACACCGAGCGTAATATGTGATCCGTCTTTCTCGTTAATGACTTTTCCAATATCGTGCAACAAACAGGCTAAACGAACCACGTTTACATCTGCTTTGAGTTCGTGTGCTAGTGCTACGCCGATTTGGGTTTCTTCCATAGTGTGCTGGATCATATTTTGACCATAGGAAAAACGGTATTTAAATCGACCTAGTAGTTCGATAATCTCCTGGGGAAGGTTGAAAACACCCAGGTCGTAGCAGAGTTTTTCTCCTTCTTTAAAAATAATTTTTTGAATTTCCGATCGCGTCTTTTCAACTATCTCTTCTATGCGGGACGGTTGTATGCGTCCGTCTTTTAAGAGACGCTCTAGTGATACGCGTGCAATTTCACGCTTAATAGGATCAAATGACGAGAGCTTTACAATACCATCTTCGTCCAACCCAACCTCAACGCCGGTAGCTAACTCAAAGGAGCGAATGTTTCTGCCTTCTTTTCCAATAATTCTTCCTTTAAATTCATCGCTTGGTAAAGAAATTGTTGATAAGGTGTATTCAACAACATAGTCCGTTACCCCATAACGCATTGCTTCAACCAAGAGCTCGCGTGATTTGTCTTCTGCGGTTTTTTTTATTTCTGCTTCTGTTTCTCGAATTTGTTTTGCGATGTCCGCCTTCATTTTTTGTTCCCAAAAAGACATAAGATTTGCTCGTGCTTCATCTGGAGTTAATTGCGCAAGCTTTTCAAATTTTTTTAGAAGTTCTTGTTTTTTTGCTTCAAGTTGTTTTTTTTCGAGTTCAAGCTCTTCGCGCGTTTTGTCTAATTGATTCTTTTGTTGGGACAAGTCCCGACGCTCTTGTTCTAGCTTTCCTTCCTCTTTCGCGATTTGTTTTTCAAGTGACGCGACTTGCCGAGATAAATTTGAGAGGTCTTCCTCTGCGCGATGACGAAGTTTCACCACTTCTTCCTGTCCTTGAAAAATTAATTCTTTTGCTTTCTGACGTGCCTCAATTAAAACATTTTCTTTTTCCTTTGTCAGTTGGGGAAAAAGTCTTAAAATAAATTTGAACATACGGGCTCAGTAAGTACAGAAGGAGCACGGGTTATTTATTGACCGAGAAATACACTGTTGGTGCGCTTTAATTCTGGATAACGCATATATTCTGAAATAATAACTCGTTGTTCTTCTGAAACTAATAACGCACTCATTGTATACCACGTGGTGGTGTTTTTGCAACAAGTTACGCGTGTGATACAATTGTTGATATGAAAACGCGCCACACATTCTTACACGCGTTCTGTGAACATCCTAAAGACACTTTTGCATCCCAACAACCCGAAGAACATATTCTCCTGTCTCTCCGTGCACACCCTGCGACACTTTTTGTGAGTTCTATAATTTCGATATTACTGCTTTCTGCCCCTATACTGCTCGCTATTCCACTTGCACAAGTGCCAATTTCAACACAACAACAAACGTTTATTATTATTGCATGGTATGGGTTTACTTTGTCCTATGTACTTAATAAAATATTTGTGTGGTACTTTAACATTGGAATTATTTCTGACAGGCGCGTTATTGACATTGATGTCTACAATATACTAAATAGTGTTACCAACGCTACTACGCTTGAAAAAATTGAAGAAGTGGAACAAAAAAGTGCTGGATTTTTTAGTGCTTATTTTAATTATGGAGATATAACGATACAAACCGCCGGAGAAAACCCAAATATTGAGTTTATGAGCATACCTCACCCGTCGCTTGTTGCACAAACATTAAATAAACTTATGCAAGAACACCATGAATGACACTCCCTACTTATCCGTATTGTTAAAAATTGTGAGTATTTTTTTTAGCGGGGGATATCTTATTTATTCATTTATTTTTCGGCAGCAGCTCAAAAAAATGAACAGAGCATATAGTGCAAGTGAAAATAGATATTTGTTTAGCGCCTCTCTTTTAACAATTGTTCTGGGACTCTTTTTACTATTGTTTTCTACAATAGCACTCTGATGTATTAACTATGGAACGTCGATTTGCTGTCTTTTTGAGTGAAAATTCGCCCCACTATGCTTGTTTATTTTTGGCAGAACACGAATTGTATGGGGTTGTAGAAGTTGCAGGAGAAAATGCTGAGGAAACAACACGGTTATTTGTTGAGGAACTTACAGAGTCAAACACACCGCGAGAAGCAATTACCGAATTGCTCAATAAATATACCACCGTTACATCATGTGTTTTTGTATATATCAAGGACCCGCGCATATGGAGTTACACGTTTAACGGCACACTTCTGTTGAAGCGAGATAATAAAGAATTCACCATTAGTAGTGGTAGTAGGTTTGTTGAGGGTACGTTACTTGAAAACGATCAGTTGTTCGCACTTACTGATTCGTTTTTAAAAACCACCAATGTGTCGCATATTGTTACTCGTTCGGTGGAAGAAATTAAAGAAGTGGTTGAGTATATTAAGAAACATGAAAAAAATACTCGTGGGGCGTGTTTAATTGTTCAAATACAAAAAACAGACGCATTACCAACACCATCTCCTCCTGTTCAAAGAAAGTTAGAAAAAAAAACCGTCGCCGTTGTAATATTTATAATTTTCATAGCCATTATGATAGTAATAACTATAAAACTTGTTTTTCTTATTGGTTCTGTTATTAGTACTAGCCATCAAAAACAATTTGAAACACAGGTTACGGAATTAAAAGTCGAATTTAATAAGACAGAAAAATTGTTTGGAGAAAGCCCGTCAAAAGCAACCAAAACAATTTCCTCTCTTGAAAAAAAGATAGCACTTCTTAAACAGTCCTTCCCAGAAAAAAAATCGCAACTACTATTTTTTGAGACAAAAATTTCCGGGTTAAAGACGGGATTTGGCTCTTTAGAAACTTCAGCTGTTGAAATTTTTTTTGACGTTCGATTGATTAGTCCAAAAGCACGCGCGTCTTCACTTTCCCTGAATAGTGGAGTTCTTACGCTACTTGATCCGAATAATAAAAAGGCCTACAACGTGGTTGTCGAAACAAAAAAACAAACCGCTGTTTCGTTGACTGGAGTTTCGTTACCACGTTTTGCAACAAACTACAACGACCGTCTATTTGTTTTTGATCAAAAAAATGGTGTTTCTGTTTTTAGTGGAAACAAAAAAACAAATGTAATTCCGTTTGATCCAGACTGGGGAACAATAAAGGATATGAGGGTTTTTAATGGTAACCTATACCTGCTCGATATAATAAACGACGAAGTGTATAAATACTTTCCCATCGGAGATGGCTTTGCTGAAAAGGCAAGTTATTTTAAACAGGGCTCTGGTATTTCTCTTGCTACCGCCAAAGAAGTAGTAATTGATTTTTCACTATACGTCCGGTCGGCACAAAGCGTAGTACCGTTTACTTCTGGTGTACGACAGAAAAATATGTTTGATACTTCATTACCTTATTCTTCCATTACATCTATGAGTAAAAATGAAAAAACGAAAAATTTTTATTTTCTTGATTCAAGTAAGGCGCGCATCATTATTGTTGATAACAAAGGAACGATACAAAAATCACTTTTTAATGAGAAATTAAGAAAAGCCACGGCGCTTGTAGCTCCGAACGATTCACTCGTCTTGTTTCTAACCGATAACGTTGTGTATCGTCTTATATTTTAAGTTGCAAACCAGCATGAGAGTGGTATATTAGCTGTATATGGAAAAACTATTAGCGCAAGCACCGGTAACGTTTTCTGTATCTAAACCCGCTTTTCTTGTTACCGACCTTGGTGATATATTAAGCTGGGCGATCCGCATTATTCTTATCTTAGCTGCTTTTTTTGTGTTTTATCATATGCTTCGTGGTGCACTCGACTGGATACAGTCCGGTGGAGATAAAGAAAAAGTTGAAAAAGCACGTAAAGAAATGACAACTGCTGTTGTTGGACTCCTTGTTATGTTTGTTACTTTTGCTCTTATTGTTTTAATCGAACAAGTGTTTGGGCTTGGGCTTGGTATTTCAAAACCAATTACTATTCCTCGATTTGGTACTACGGGAGGAATTTAACTAATTATTTATGCGCTCATGGGATTCGTGCCTCATAGACGGTGTTCCACAACTTTCGTGTCTTGAGATCGTTATTCAAAACTTATTAGGGGCACTTGGTGGACTTGTCTTTATAATTCTACTTGTTATGTTTGTTATTGGTTCTATTACCTGGCTTACTGCGGGAGACGACGCCGCAAAATTAAAAAAGGCAAAAGCTACCTTTTTTTCCGCGCTCACCGGGCTTTTAATTGTTTCGGGTGGGTTTATGGTACTTAAAGCACTCGAACTCGCGCTCGGAATTAATCTCACCAAATTCTCTATTGGGGGTAATTAGGTATCGGTGAAACGTGTATATTTATATTCCTGTACATATCAAATGCAACATAGCCAAGCAACACCGTTCCTACTATTAGAAACAAATACCCTATCAACTTTTTCATTATAAGGAAATAATATACAATACTGTTATGATCTCTCCAAAGGTTTTTTTTTCCATAATAATTCCGTCTCTCAACGAAGATAAGTATATCCCAAAACTTTTTAATGATTTTAAGTCCCAGTCTTATAAAGACTTTGAGGTTGTTGTTGTTGATGGTGGATCTACTGATAAAACGGTGGCTGAAATAAAGAAATTTACTAAAAAATTTCCCATAACCATTATTGAAAATCACGAGAAGAGTGTCCCTGGGCAACGAAACAAAGGAGTACGGGCGGCAAAAGGAGCATATTTTATTTTTTTTGATGCTGATGTACGAATCCCCCGTAATTTTTTAAACAAATTACATAAACGAATCCTACAGAAACAAGAGTTACTTTTTACAACGCGTCTTGTGTGTAACAACAATTCTCAGAAACAAATAATTCTTGTTGGAATATCAAACTTTATTATTGAAACACTTAATGCTCTTGGAAAACCCTTTGCGCCAGGGTTTAACATTATTATAGAGCGATCAATATTTGAAAAAGTGAATGGCTTCGACGAGACGTTAAAGCTTGCCGAGGATCACGATATTGTGCAGCGCATACGCAAAATGGGGGTTCTCCTTCAAGTTCTTAAAGAGCCAGTTCTCTACCCGTCTTTTCGTCGACCCGAAAAAAATGGATATATTGAGTTTCTTTATCAGTATATTATAGCGGGAATTTATACCCTTACCGGAGAACCTATTCGCAAAGAAATATTTAAATATCCAATGGGGGGGCACGTGTATCAAGACGGGTCTCCTGGTGAACCAAAAGACACCTTCTTCCAGGCGCTAAAAAAACGAATGCAAGACATGGCACGAACCATTGAGCTTCCTTTTTAATGGACGATCCCTTAGCGTGCTCGAAACAAGCTCCACACAAATACTTTATTGCACCCATTTTTTTTAAGCACTCGTGCCGCTTCATTAACCGTACTCCCCGTTGTTATAACATCGTCAATCAGTAATATTCTTGAGTGTGTCGGTGGTATTTTTTGAAGAACAGAAAAAACATTTTTTATATTTACTCTTCTTTTGTTTAGAGCAACGACAGACTGGTGCTCAATCTTCTTTTTTTTGATCAGTGCCGTAGATAGTGGAATATGCATAAGACTGGAAACATACCTTGCTAGAGTTTGTGATTGGTTATACCCCCGAACACGTTCGTCTGTTTTTATCATTGGTATATAGGTAATATATTGTGGAGAGAAAAATCGGCGGACATCCCATAAGGAAAATAAGTTTTGGGGCTGTATTGAAAAGAACAGTTGTGACATAAGGTTTTTTAGCCCCTTAAATTTCGCCTTTTTAAGTATCCTAAGAAGTGCTCCCCGATAATAATAAATAGAAATTGCTCCATCAACATACGTGTGGAATAAGCACCCCGTGTGAGTAAGCCCAAATGGAGATGGCTGGTGACAATATATACATCGCTGAGGAGAATAGAGATCAACTTTTTTAGAACAAGAAAGGCAGAGCCAAATACCAGGCTTTCCACACGCTCCGCACCACTCTGAAAACGGATCTAATAATCTCACGCGTTATGCAAGAAGGACTGCTTTCTTTAATTCTTCCGTCAATTTTTTGTCGTCGTCCAGTAATTTTTTGGCGTCTTCCATTCCTTGACCAAGTGTTTTGTCTTTATATTTTATAAAGGCGCCGCTTTTTGTTAGTACGCCTTTTTTAAGGGCGGCGTCTAAAACAGAGGCGGAGCGATCTATTCCAAGCGCTGTAATTACCATTTCTGCCTCTTTGAAGGGGGGTGCCATCTTATTTTTAATTACTTTTATTCGTGCACGTGTTCCAACCACCGCGTCGGCTTTTTTAATAATCTCAATGCGGCGGACATCCATGCGAATAGAGGCATAAAACTTAAGAGCAAGCCCTCCTGGTGTTGTTTCGGGATTTCCAAACATAACGCCAATTTTTTGACGGATTTGATTTGTAAAAACAACGGTGGTTTTCGATTTGGACATAATCCCCGTCAATTTACGTAGCGCTTGTGACATTAATCGCGCCTGCGAACCCATTGAAGCGTCTCCCATATCTCCCTCAATCTCTGACCGGGGAACGAGTGCCGCAACCGAGTCTACCACTATAAGGTCAACACCACCACTACGAACTAATGTCTCAACAATCTCAAGCGCCTGTTCCCCTGTGTCTGGTTGTGATACTAATAAATTATCTAGGTCGATACCAATAATCCGCGCCCACTCTGGGTCAAGGGCGTGCTCGGCATCTACAAATGCTGTTACGCCACCGTTTTTTTGGGCCTCAGCAATTATTGATAAACACGTTGTTGTTTTCCCCGACGCTTCTGGTCCAAAAATTTCTACTACACGCCCCCGTGGCAAACCCCCCACGCCGAGCGCAACATCTAGCGCAAATATGCCGGTCGAAACCACTTCTACTTTTTCAATCGGTTTTTCTCCAAGGCGCATAATAGCACCCTTTCCATATTGTTTTTTAATTTGATCCATCGCGGCTTGGACAGCTTCGAGCTTGGGGTTTTGTTTTGTCATATAGTGAGAATTATATACCGCAGTGATATAATTATTCAATGATTAAATTTGTTATTGAT
This sequence comes from uncultured Gammaproteobacteria bacterium, assembly GCA_964358525.1. Taxonomy (GTDB): domain Bacteria; phylum Patescibacteriota; class Microgenomatia; order UBA1406; family UBA1406; genus CAYHPU01. The sequence continues at coordinate 30,560 of CAYHPU010000001.1, read as the reverse complement.
ACTAATTTTTTTGTGAACCTACAGCGAGATTTAGGTCTTGGGGAAAATAAAGAGGCGGTTATTGAGTCTTTTATATCATACGCTAGCCCCCTTGTATCAAAAGAGGTGGCACAGTTCCTTACCACGCCCGACGCACTTCATGAACTTGAATCTTTTTTTGATGGTACACCTCAAACACTTCTTCCTCTGCGGTCTGTTCTAACTATTTCATCTCCAAATCTTACCGGGCTTTCATTTGATGCCACGCTGTTTGAACGCTTAGTTGCAGAAATAGGAACACGCTTATATAAAGGACTTCGTGCGGCAGAAGAATACGCAAAAAATCCTCCCCTTAATGATGGAGAAAATCCACTTCGAACACTGCGAGATAAATATAGGCGTACGACACGAGAGGGTTTTTTAGACTCTACAACGGATTTTGGCCTTATTATGTTATCGCGAGAAAGGGACGCGAGTCTCGTTTCTTCAGACGCGGGGCTCCGTACCTGGGCCAGGCTTTTTGGGTGTACAGAAATGCTTCCTGAAGAGTTTGTTAAACGATTAATCTCCTTACGTTAATCCTATTGTTTTCCCCGCCCATTCGGTAAACCGTTCTGCGTCTGTTTTTGGTACGCGCTCCAAATAAGGTAGTTGTGATTTTAGAAAAGTCAAGAGTTCTGTTGTTTTTAGAAAGGGCATTGGTAGTATGACAAAAAATGGTTGTCCTGTAATAGTAAGGTAAAAACGAAGAACACTTCCCTCTTTTTTTATTTCATATGCAAAACTATGAATGTGCTTATATTCAATAATTGTCTCACTAATGTGTATACCAAAAGTAGTTACCGAATATTGTGTGTTTGGTGGGGGGATAGTTATTTTTACATAAGAAACAAACACAACCATCCACACAACCAAAACTAAAAATGGTTCGCCAATAAAATAAGCAATTAATGAAAACAGAATACCGAGGGCTATTAAAGATTTCCCAAATGTTGGCGGCTTTTTCTCAAAATATCGTATAGGAGCATCCCATAAAAATAACGCTTGGTTTGAATTGTTGTTTTCCATTTCTTCCATTATACTACTTCAAATGAACTTACAAAGCGGCCAAAGATATGAGCGTCAACGAAAGCAATTAGAGCAACTGTACAAACAGGGTGCTCCCGTCCCACTGGTTAAACAGAAAATTACTTCTCCCGCTCTTGACGGGTCAAAAAAAAATCATAAAACAATTATTCTTTCGGGAATTGTAAAAAGTTTTTTTCTTCTTGTTGGTATTATCTCCGCCCAATTAGGCCTTCGGTTTTTCTTCAAGAATCTCTATTAGGGGGTCGCTTCCTATTATATACACACGGTTTCTCTGTAAGAGCCTTGTTAAAAAAGAATCTTTGTTTTTCTTTCGTTCATTAAGTTCCTCTGGCGTCATTACACTGTAATTTAACTCAACCCCTTCCTTCTCCCCTTCTTCTTTAGTAATTTTTGCAACCTCTGCAAGTGAAACCGTACCTATAATTACCACATCAACCTCGCTCCCTTCGCGCTCTTTGCGCATATAATAGTCACTGGTTAAAAAGGCTGTTTTAATTTTCCCCAAATGAAGTCGTTCTTTAAGAATGCGCGCTCCTATTCCTGACGTCTTGGCAACAAGACGAAGTAGTTCTTCGTAGAAAATTCCTTGGGGGTTTGCTCGAAAAAATATTTTCTTCCCAATGTGTTCTTTGATTAAAATATTTTTTAATACGAGTGAAATTAGCGTTGTTCTAACCGCATTTATTCGTTCACCCGTTAACTTCTCAATATTCCGCATATGGAGATTCTTCTTCGGATCTCCAAACAAAAGAGAAAGTATTTTGGTTCTCGTTTTCCCTGCAATAAGAGTTGATAACATACATTAATACTTTACGGTGTTTCCTGTTGGAAGCACCTCTATCCATATGGGTCCACGATTAAACTTCACCTCAACACCGCGGGCATCTTTGAAGTATATTTGGCTTGTTCTATTAAGCTTATTCCACGTTCCTTTAATAGCTACACTATCTTGAAACAACACCATGTCTCCGCTCCCCAACGTATCGTACAAAAGGTGCTGTCCCTTTTCGTACCCGTCTTTTGCGACACTCTCATCCATAAATACAACCACAACATTTTTTGCTTCCAGTTGTTTTCCTGTGTTTTTGTCAAGATGTTTTTTTCCACCGTTTGATCGCAAATAAGCGTTCGTGTTTTTGTTATATTTCCACACCACGTCTGACATACGGTAGTCCTCCCAAAAACCAAAAGAGGCTTTGAATTGATTTTTACGGGAAGCGAGCGGAACATCTTCCTTAAATGTCCATTTTCCAAACTCCGCGTCCCACGAAACACCATCGGCATCAATGTTGGTTAATTCGCGCTTTATTGCAACATCCCACATTTTTTTTGTTGACGTATACATTGTGTGCTCCGTCGCAACCTTGGGTAGCCTGTCGGGGTCTTGCCAAAACGGGGGGAAACCAACCGAGAACTGATTAAGATCGTTATAAACAGCCCACCCCATTGATGAAATTTGTCCTAGTGCATCTGCCGGTCCGTCAGTATTTGCTCCACCAACGTGAGAATAGAGGGGGTAGTTACCAAAGCCCCCAATAAAATCGAGAAAATATACTCGCGCACTCCTCACTGGTCCCACTGTGGGGGCGTCTTGGCAATAATAAATAGATAAAAAGCGCGTTATCCCCCCTTCTGCAACCGCTTCAAAAATAACATCAGCGCTCGAAAGTCCCGATTGTGGGCGTGCGGCTGGGGAATTTTCAACCATAATACCCAGGGGGCGGCGTTTTTTCCACAGGTCTCGTTTTGTTTTTGAAAACATTTCTCCATTAAGTGGACATTCCTCTGTTTTTGGCTCTGTATCTATGGGAGTCGGGGTGGTCTCAGCCTTATTAAATGTTAATTTATTATTTAACAGGCGTGGTGTGCTAAATGAAATGGTTCGAAACAAAAAATATGAAAAAAGCGTGGTAAAACTATAGGCAGCAACCGCTAGAATGGCATTTTTTAACATAACAAAAACTGTATCAAACTTACTGAGCCTGTACAATAGCATTTTCCTCCTCTTTTGAGAGTTCCACGCCCTTTCCTCGACCACCCTCGACTTGTTTTACATAGGTTCGAACGCCTTCGTGTGTATATAAAAATGTAACGACAACCCCTGTTTTTTTATTGTCTAATAGGGCCAAGCTGTAGCTCTGCTCGCCGCCGACTCGTTCAAAGGGATTAAAACGCACCAATCCTGTTTTTTGGTAGTACCCCTCTGTGTTGTTTGTGAGCTTCTGAATATTTTCATGTATTTTTTTTACTTCTTTTTCCAAACGATCGCTCTTTACCATGTTTTCTTCAAGCACACCCACCAGGCCGCGGTTTTTTTTTGGAAAAAATTGATTCATAAATAGCCACAGATAGACCAAAACAAAAGTTAAAACACAATTCCACACGATAACCAAAAATAAAAGCGATTCAACCATAGTAATATTCTACTATACTAATCGCGTTTTGTTACAATACCTACAACAGATGTTAATTTCAGTTGTCATACCCGCATACAATGAAGAGGGCTCAATACTAGCCTGTCTTCAATCTGTTTACAGACAAAGCCGCGCGCCCGACGAGGTTATTGTGGTAGATAATAATTCGACCGACAATACGGTGCGGCTTGTTCGGGAAAATTTTCCACGTGTAAAGATTGTTTTTGAAAAGAAACAGGGAATCGCGAGTGCACGAGATGCTGGTTTTAGAGTAGCACGTGGTGATATTATCGCACGGACAGACGCCGATTCGCTTGCCACACATCATTGGCTCCTCGCGATTGAGGCCTTTTTTACCACAAACACGGTGGTAGTGGCGTCGTCGGGACCAATTTATTTTAGGGAGTTTCCCTGGTCGATTATTGGATTTCCTTGTTCGGCGTTTTTTATTTTTATGTGCCGCCTACTTTATAAAAAACAAGTTCTTCTTGGTCCAAATATGGCTGTTTTAAAAAGCGCGTGGAGAAAAATTTCGCCCTGCGCTTCAAACGATTTTCATGAAGACATTGATTTGTCTATACACCTGTCTTCTGTTGGAGTAGTGGGTTTTTCTTGGAGTATTAACACCATTTCGTCTGCTCGGAGGATATTTAAAACCCCCTACCAATTTTTTGTTAAGTATCCACAAATACTGCTTCACACGTTTGGGTCACATAAAGAAACCTAGAGGCTCTATTCTTGTGTTCGTATTGGCATTATTATATGGGTGTAACCATCTTCATTTATATTTTTAAATACCCCTGGCGCAAAAGGATTGGACATTTCAAAAACAATGTCTTCTCCATCGAGGTGTCCTGAAATATCTACTAAATATTTATGATTAAAGGTAATTTTATTGTCTTTTCCTTCAAATAAAGATGGTGTTATTTCGGCCGTTCCCTCGCCGCTTCCTGGGGACGCCGAAGAAAGAGTCAGCTTCCCCCCTTCTATTTTAAAAATAACCATCCTTGACCCTTCTCGGGCAAATAAACCAACTGTTTTGAGGGCGTTTGAAAAATCTTCTTTTTTAAAAACAAGCTGGGTTTCGTGAGACAAGGGAATTACTTTTTCATAAGGAGGAAACTCTCCCTCAAGTAGGCGACTCTGAATTTTCTGACCTTCTCCTATAAACTCAATTGTCTTTCCCTCGGAATAGTACCACACCTCTTTACTATTGTTTCCTAAAATTTTTAAAACCGCCACGAGGCTCCGAGAAGAAATAATATACTTTTCTTCACTCGCTTCCCCTTTTTTTGTTTCGACCACACCGCGCGACATTCGAAAACCGTCCGTTCCTACTATATTAATCTGTCCGTCTTTATATTGTATACACGTCCCGGTTAAAATTGGCCTCGTTTCCTCCGTCGCCGTACTGAAAAGAATGCGATCAAGGATATTGTGAGAAAAAATATTTTTTTCTATTTCCTTTTTTTCCTTGAGTTCCTGTTGGTGTGGAAACCCCGCCACATCCATTAATGGAATTCGTGCTTCCCCCGCCGCCCCCCTAATAATGAGGCTTTTGTCGGTTGTGTTAATAACTATTTTTGTGTCCGCAAAGGAGCGAACTGCCTCAAAGAAGGTTTTGTACTCAACTAAAGCGCTTCCCTCTTCTTCGACTTTTCCACCACATTCCCCCACATAAAAATCATTAATGTTTGTTGACTTAACAATAATTCCGTTTTTGCTTACTTCAATATATACGCCCCGAAGCGCCCCTAACTCATTGATTTTTGTTGAGACAAAAAAACCCGCGCTTTGTAATGTGGACAAAAAACGTTCTCGTACAACAGTTGTTTTCATAAATAGTTGTAATAGTATACAACGTGAACAAGTGGAAATGTTCCCTTTAACACAGAACAAAATAGTGTTGAAAACATTGTGTAAAACTATGAATTAAAATAGGACCGCACCCTTTCCAGGTTGTGACGAAGCGCTTCGTCGGTAGAGGCCGTGTTAATAACTTTTTGAACCCCGTGCATCACGGTAGTGTGATCCTTTTTTCCTACCATTCGTGCGACCTCTTCATAGGTAAAAGAGGTGAGTGTCTTTAAAAAATACATCGCAACGTGCCTCGCAAGAGCAACCTTTTTTTTGCGGCCCTTCTCCCTGATATCTTTCAATGAAACACCCATTTCCTTGCACACGACGCGCAATATGTCTCGCGGGTCATTCCGTTTTACCGGTTGCAGGCCGTTTTGGAGAAGGATGCGCTCAACGGAATCTTTTGATATAGTAGCCCCGGACTCTTTAAGTGCAACAAGCCGTAATAAGAACCCCTCAAGCTCGCGTAGTTCTTCAATGTGGGCGGCAATAAGCCTGGCCGTTTCGGCGTCTAAGGACAGCCCTCTTTCCCGTCCCTTAAGAAGGAGAATTGCCGTCTTAAGTTCGTAGTCTGGTTGTTGTATATCAATAACCAGACCGCTCAAAAAACGGGAAACCAGGCGGTCTTCGATTTTTTTTATGGAGCGCGGGGGCTTGTCTGAGGTAAAAATAACCTGTTTTCCGGCGGCCTGGAGCTTGTTAAAAGTGTAAAAGAGTTCTTCTTGGATAAACTCCCTTTCAGAAACAAACTGAATATCGTCAATAAGGAGAACGTCACACGCGCGGTATTTTTTTCGAAACGGCGCGGTTGATTTGTTTTTTATTGCTTCAACAAGGTTATTTGTAAAATCTTCCATAGTACAGTAAAGAACATTTTGTCCCGTTGTTTCAATGATTTTTCTTCCAAGCGCCTGAATAAGGTGGGTTTTACCAACACCTACACCCCCCCACAAAAACAGAGGGTTGTATGCTTTTCCGGGGTTTTGGCTAACAGCGAGAAGTGCGGCGTGCGCGAGTTGATTAGAAACGGAGTCCGCAAAATTTTCGAAAGTAAACCGATTATTTAAACCCGCCGCGCGAATTTTCTCTTCTGCGCCAGGACCAATATTAGAAAAAAGTTCGGCGGATATAATTCCCCTGTGTCGGGTGTTCTGGTGATTAGACACAAATATGATTTTTGTTATAGGAATACGACTATATTTCTGAAGTGTATTAAAAACGGCGTCGTAGTATTTGTTTTTCAAAACAAAACAAACCCCGTCGTTTGGGCACCCAACAGTTAATGTGTTTTCGTTGAGCTCGTGGGCAGACGTGTGCTTAAAAAACATTTGAAACGTTAACTCGGGCATATCAACCCCGAGTTCATCAAGCGTCTTTTTCCACAATAAATCCTTGTCCATAGGCTGTTAAAATAGTATAAAAACTAGATTGATAAATATGCGGTGGAAAACTTGTCCACAAGAATAGATCTTATGAGCATTGTTGTCAAGTACATCTGTTTCGGCTTGACACAGAAAAGCGATTGTCTACAATTGTCCCATGTTTTCTAATAAAAAGATAAGAGAAGAGGTTTTTCGTATCCTCAACAACCCCCCCTCAAAAAAACAAATGATTCGCGACCTAACAATGGATAACGTTGTTATTCGGTGTCGGGGGGGAGGTGTTCCTTCATCACAAGTAATGGACAGCGAGCTGCTCGAAAAGATTTGGAGAGCATGTATGCTGCGCGTACTTATTCGGTCGAATGCGCAGGAGTTTGAAAAAAGTGGAGTTGGGCGCTCCTATTTTGAAGAGCGACTCAGTGAATTATTCAACGAATCAGAGGGAGACGAAGAAGATGGGGGGGTTGTTGAACTTGAGGTTTTTAAACATAAAAAGGCGGGGATAAACTAAACATGAACTCTCGACTACTACTATTGACAACTGTTGTTACTTTATTTCTTTTGTGGTTTTCTTTGCCCGAAATAAAAATATCAACACCCTTCACAAAGAAAAAAATCACAATCAAACCCAAAAACGTTTCAATTACTGTTTTTGGAAAGAAAATAACTCACGAAGGGGGGCTTTTATTGGGATTAGACCTACAGGGAGGGAGTAGGTTGGTTTTCGAAGTTGATACTTCAAAAACCAACAACAAAGATAAAAAGGCGGCGGTTGAATCTGCGCGCGACGTGGTTGAGAGAAGAATTAATTTTTTTGGGGTCTCTGAACCAAACATTATTGTTGCCCAAAGTGGCGAGAAGCACCGTATTTCGGTGGAAATTCCTGGGAATAAAAATCCCCAGGAAGCAATTGACCTTGTGGGAAAGACCGCACTTCTTGATTTTAGAGAATACCACACCGAAGAACAAAAAATAGGCACTCAGACAGCACAAATTCCCGTTTTTACCAAAACCCAACTTTCGGGAAAATATTTGAAAAATACCACCGTGGTATTTGATCAAAATAGTGGAAAACCACAAGTCTCTTTGACTTTTAATTCCAAAGGAAAGGATTTATTTGCGCAGCTTACTAAAAAAAACATACAACAACCACTGGGAATATTTCTTGACGATCGTTTGATAACAGCCCCCGTCGTACAACAAGAAATTAAAGACGGAAATGCAGTTATTACCGGAAGCTATACCGTTGAAGAAGCAAAACAAATGGTGCGGGCGCTAAACGCAGGAGCGCTTCCCCTACCCCTTTCGTTGGTTGAACAGAAAACAATTGAAGCAACCCTCGGTGTCTCAAACATTCAAAAAAGTATCTTTGCTGGAATTATTGGTCTGGTTTCTGTTGCTGTTTTTATGATTGCTTTATACAAAAAAGAGGGGGTGGTGGCAGTCTTTTCCCTCCTTCTTTATGGAATCTACAGCCTCGCTTTGTACAAAACCATAGGTGTTGTAATGTCACTTTCTGGTATCGCTGGTTTTATTTTGTCTGTTGGAATGGCGGTTGACTCAAATATTTTGATTTCGGAACGAATTAAAGAAGAGCGTTTTCGCCTAGGCGACGAGCGTCGGGCGGTAAAAGTTGGTTTTTTTAAAGCGCTCTCCGCAATTCGAGACGCGAACGTAAATACTCTTTTGGTTTGTTTTGTTTTGTTTAATCCCTTTAATTTCTCATTCCTTCCCCAGTTTGGACTTGTAAAAGGGTTTGCGCTTACACTGGCGCTTGGCGTACTAGTGAGTTTGTTTACGGGCGTATTTATTACAAAAAATATTTTATGGAAATTATATAAAATCTCATCATGATTCCATTTATTCGGTATCGATATTTTTTTGTTTTATTTTCGTCTGTGCTTTTGATTTTAGGAGTACTTCATATTGTCAAGTACGGATTTAACTATTCAATTGATTTTGTTGGAGGAACGACGGTAGAATTTTTGTTAAAACAAAAGGCTCTATTAGTAAAAGCACGCAAAATTGCCTCTCAAAATAAGTTTATTTTTCGGGAAACGGGCAGCGGGTTTTTGGTACGGAGAAAGGAAATAAACAAGGAGCTTCAAAATAAAATCTCCCTAAAAATGAAAAAGGAAATAGCCGCAAAACAAGTACGAATCGAAAGGGTGAATCCTTCAATGAGCTCAGATAATGTAGTAAAAACACTGGCTGCCGTAGGAATTGCTGCAGCCGGAATACTTCTTTATATTTCATATTCGTTTAGAAATGTGCGCTATGCGATCGCCGCACTAATTGCCCTGTTTCATGACACAGGAATGTTATTGTGTGCGTGGTCTGTGCTGGGGAGGTTCTTTGGTGCAGAGTTTGACCTGTTATTTATTACCGCACTTTTAACAACCATGTCTTTTTCTGTGCACGACACTATTATTATTTTCGATAAAATTGCGGAAGAACAAAAAAACGGATCATACAATTCTCTTGAAGAGACGGTGAATGCGGCACTCACTTTAACAATTGGAAGATCATTTAATAACTCGTTTACCGTGGTTATTATGTTAACGGCGATGATACTCTTAGGTGGGGAGACAATACGGTGGTTTGCGACAGCGCTACTTCTAGGAACACTTTTTGGTACGTACTCATCTCCTTTTATTGCTACGCCCCTTTTCTACTTTCTTAAAGAGGGTTTTGCTACACAGAAACCAGTATAATAATTTAATGTACAAACTGGTCGCAAAATCTATCATTTTGTTTTTTGTTATTTTAACTTTAGCTTTTCCGGTTTTTGGAGACAAATATGAGGAGATATCTCAAGAGCTTGGTCAGGTGAGAAAATTGCTCGAAGATTCTCGCAAAACGAGCAAACCACTCGAAGAAAACTTACAGAAAGCGGAAGCCAGCCTTAAAAAAATTAACGACCAAATCGTTTTTTTTGAGAACGGTATTAAAACAAAAGAAAAAGAAATTATATTGGGAGACGCAGACTTACTGAAACAAAAAAAAATTATTGACGAACGGGCCCGTAAATATTACAAAACCTCGCGTTTATATTTAAATAATTTGATTGGTCTGTTTCTAAGTAGGGGCCTAACCGAAGCAACACGAGACTATTATGTTCATCAACAAGGGGTTCAGCGAGATCGAACGCAGCTTTTAAAAATCGCTCTCTTTATTAGAACCCTTGAGGAAAAGAAAATTCAACTGACGACAGAAACAAAACAATTAGAGATGGTAAAAACCGCCGTTAATAAGGAGCGGGACTATTTCGATGTGGAGGTGGCAAAGGCGCGAGAATATCAGAGTACATTACAACAAAAAATTGCTCAACTTTCTGCGCAACAACAGCAGTTAGTTGCACAAAAACTGGCGGGGTTAAACATTCCCCAATCGGCTGGTTCCGCTGTGGGAAGCTGCTCAAGTGATTTAACTAATGGTAAAAATCCTGGTTTTAGTCCGCGTATTGGTTTTTTTACTTTTGGTGTTCCAAACCGCGTGGGACTTAATCAGTATGGGGCGTGGGGAAGGGCAAAAGCTGGACAAGGACACGAGGAAATTTTGAAAGCATATTATAGCTTTGATTCAATAAACGCCGTTGATACCAACACTCAAATAAGTGTGCAAGGATATGGTAATTTTTCTCTTGAAGATTATGTAAAGCGGATCTATGAGGTGCCCGACTCATGGACAGATAATAATTTAGCCGTTTTAAAAGCGCAAGCAATTGCGGCGCGATCGTATGTGCTTGCATATACGAATAATGGACAGGGCTCCATTTGTACAACCGAGCAGTGTCAGGTATTTAAACCAGACCCAAAAGGGGGAAATTGGGAACAAGCTGTGAATGCAACCGCAGGACAGGTTATGGTACTTTCTGGACAACCAATAAAAGCATGGTTTTCTTCAACACACGGAGGGTATGTTTTTTCATCAGGGGACATTGGGTGGTCAGGAACTGCGTGGACCAAAAACGCCAGAGACACCACGGGGGATGTTTCTAGTTTTCCAGACCTTATGAATAATGCGTATGACAAAGACTCCCCGTGGTTTTATTGTAACTGGGGATCCCGTGCTGAATACGATAAGACGGCGTGGTTAAAACCAGAGGAAATTGCCGATATTACTAATGTTATTTTGCTTGCAAAAGCAGACGGAGGTACGCGTGAACATTTATACCAACCCGATAAGGGAAACCCTGCAGGAACAGATACGTGGGGAAGCGAGCGTGTAAAACAAGAGCTTAAAAACAGGAATATAGCCCCCTTTTCCCGTGCACAAAACGTATCAATCGATTGGGACAAGGGTAGCGGGAAAACAATAAGTGTTACTGTTGGTGGAGATGGAGCCTCTGTTTCATTTGATGGATCTGAATTTAAGAATTTCTTTAATCTTCGTGCTCCCGCAAATATACAGATTGTAGGGCCTCTTTATAATGTTGAAATCCGGTAAATGAAAAGAAGATTTATAGTTGAGGTTGTTGAGGAAAAAAAAACGGCCTTATTTGTGTTTATACACGAAAACAAACTGACCCGTGCTATTCGCACCGTGTTGCAAAATGAGCATATTATATATGAGCATTCTGGCGGCCCAGATAATACAACGGAACCACATAAAGAATATGATGTGGGAATTTTTGTTGGTTATTTTCCCGAAGAGAAACTTTTGTTTCAATGTAAGATTCCTATTGTAATTATCATTAATAATGAGCTGTTGTTTTTGCAAAAGAAAAAATGGTGTGAAAAGAAACTAACACAGTATAAAATTATCAATCTGGGAAAAACAGACAGAACAATACAAGATTTAGTACATTTTATATTGTTCAAAACACCAATTCCCTATGCTTTTAGTTTTTCAAAACAAATTCGACCGCACCCCTACTCTTCTCCTTTTGTATTGACTCCAAAACAAGCACTTAAGTGGGTAAGCCTTTATTTTTTATCGTGCATTATTGCACTGAATATAATTTTCTTTATTTTCTTTATTATTGAGGGATTTTTCTTCAGCCAGCTTTCAAAAATAAATCGCTCATCTGTTCCAATAATTAAAGCAAAACTATTGGAGCTCTCTATTATTGATAGGGCGACCTCCCTTTTTGTGGTAGTACCTAAAAATACTTTGTTTTGGGTTCCTGGAATAGATTATGTTTTACAATTGCAAATCGCGTTTCAAAAGACGACAGGTCTTGGTATAAAAGGGAGCGACTTGTTTGAGGAGTATCAAGCACTTTCTCACTTATTTTTGCGACCACAGAAAACTAAAAATGAATCAGATGAGATAGTGTTGCGTCTATCAAAAATAAAAAAAACTCTTGGCGATTTTGGGGACCTTTATTACGATGCCGTCGGTCAATGGAAAAAAACGAATATAAAAAAGGCAGTTGACATACTTGAACCACTTTCGGACTATATTTCTCTCGTTCGGCAGATTACAACAGAATTGCCAGATTTACTTGGAGGTAAGGGTACACGTCGATATCTTTTTCTATTTATGAATAATATGGAGCTACGCCCGGGGGGCGGATTTATTGGCTCCCTCGGGGTAATGGAGTTTTCACACTTCTCACTAACCTCGCTTCGGATATATGATGTATATTCACTCGATGGGCAGTTAAAACTTCATTATGATCCGCCCGCCGCCATACGAACGTACTTAGATCAGCCACATTTATTTGTTCGAGACGCCGCGTTTTCTCCCGATTTTGGTGCTTCGGTGGTAGAAATCGAAAGACTCATTCAAGCAGAGGTGGGATGGGATCGTTTTGACGGGGTAATTGGAGTAACACTGAGCGCTGTACAAAAACTTATTGGTGTTTTTCCTGACTTTTATGTTTCGTCGTACGATGAATGGTTAACTCCCGACAACTTTTTTATCAAAGCTCAAGAATATGCAGAAACTGGATTTTTCCCCGGTTCTCACGGAAAGAGAAATTTCCTAGAGTCGGTAGTACGTACTGCGCAAACAAAGCTTGAAGAAGGTGATTATAATTTTATTTCTCTCGTAATGACAATAGGTACGGTGTTTGACGAAAAACTAGCGGCAGTTCGGTTTAGTAAAGAATCGGTACAATCGTCGTTTGACGAATTATTCTGGACGGGGAGAGTTATTAAACCCGGATGTAACACGGGTACGAGCTGTTTTTTTGATTATGTGCAGGTGGTAGATGCAAACTTGGGGGTAAATAAGGCGAATTTTTTTGTACAGCGCTCTGTGCGTTTGGCAACGTCCATTGATCGGGATCGGCACGTAAGTAATTCGCTAACAATTTTATACCAAAATAATTCAATAGAGCGCGTATTTCCCGGAGGAAGGTACAAGAACTACTTGCAGGTATATCTTCCCCAAGAAACGCTTATTAGGAAGGTTGCTATTGATGGTGAGCCGGTGCTCGACTATGTCGAAGATACAGATTTAGGATTCAAACGAATTGGTTTTTTAGCGGAAGTACCCATTGGTTCGTCTCGCTCGGTTACTATCCAGTATGATTTCACAAACACATTAGGAAAAGAAAAAGAATATCAACTTATAGTACAAAAACAAATAGGGTTACTAAACAATGACTTTATTTATCAAATGCACGTTGCTCCCCCACTCGGAGTTTTGACAACAAATTTTACGCCAGTTGTTCGCAAGACAGATTTTGTGTATAATACCTTTCTGGAGAAAGATAGACTACTTCTTATTAAGTTCAAATAATTATTTAATTAATCAAACATAATGGAATCATTTAAACTCGTTGTTGAAAAAAGAACATTGTTCGGAAAAAAGGCAAAGCGATTAATACGAACAGGATCTATTCCTGCAAATATTTTCGGAAAAAATATAGCATCTCAATCTATTCAAGTGAAACTGGACACACTTACAAAAATATATAAAAAGGCAAAAAAGACACACTTGGTTTATCTTTCGCTAGATAAAAAAGACACACCCGTTTTAATACAAAATATTCAAAAAGATCCCATCTCTAACCTATTTATGCACGTTGATTTTAGAAAAATGGACCTGACACAAAAAATTGAGACGCACGTACCCGTTGTTGTTATAGGAGATTTAGATGTTGTAAAGAGTGGTGAGGCTGATGTTATTTTACTGGCGAACTCGCTGATGGTTTCTTGTTTACCAACTGAAATTCCAGACAAAATTGAAGTAAGCATTTCTGAATTACCAGGAATTGGCGCCGAAGTAAAGGTTAAAGATCTTCCAACTTTTTCATCTTTTGTTTTCGTAGACGAACCAGAAAAAACAGTTGTACAAATATCTGCTGCCAAGAAGGAAGAGATTATAGTGCCTGTTGTAGCAGCAGAAGAGACGTCAGCAGAGGGTGCCCTAGGAGTGGAGCCTATGGCAGAAGGAGCCAGGCCTGTTGTAGCCGGAGAAAAGAAAGAGGAAAAGAAAGAGAAAAATAAGTAACTTAAATTACTTAAGTGACCTAAGTTTCATTATTCGTATCGTATTGCTTCGACAGGTGACATTTTTGCTGCTCTACGCGCAGGAAATACACCAAACACTATTCCGATAAAGAACGAAACCCCAAAAGCAAGCCCCATTCCATAAGGAGTAATCTTTGCAGGAAAGAAATTATTTATAAGTAGAGTCGTAAGAAACGCGAGCACAAGAGCGGCCAAACCACCAAGTGTTGTCAGTAGCGCGCTTTCTGCCAAGAACTGATACAAGATGTTAGATTCTTGGGCACCAATTGCTCTTCGAATTCCTATCTCTCGCGTACGCTCAGTTACGGTAACGAACATAATATTGGTGATACCAATTCCACCAACGAGTAGAGAAATTGCCGCAATCCCAACAAGCACGGTGTTGATAACTCCAAAAATACTAGAAATGGTTCCGATAAGTTCTTCCTGTGTTGTTACAGAGAAATCATCGTCTTTATAGTCTCTGAGCAATATCCGTTTTGTCTTGGAGACAAGAGAAGAAATAGCTTCTTGACTCGGTGGTTGAATATAGAAGGACAAAAATGTTTTATCCGTAGTGAACAACCACGCTGTTTTGTATGGAGTGTAGGCATACGTATCAAAATCTGGTCCTCCAAATCCTCCACCCCCTTTTGCTTCGAGTACCCCAACAACGGTAAACGAGAGCCCTTGTACTTTAATAGTCTGGCGAATAGGATTCCTGTTCCCGAATAGTGTTGTTGCTATTTTAGGGCCAAGCACAATAACTTTACGTGCCCCGATCTCTTCATTACGGGAAAAATATCTGCCACGAGACAGAGTAAAATTGCGAACAATAAAAATATCGCGCGTGCTTCCAAATAGCGACGTAGACTCTTTATTATAAACAGAAGTTGCGGTAATGTTTTTGACTGTCGCAGGAACGATAAGTGTATCGGACAAACCGGTACGGAGCCTTCCTAGGTCTTTGGTAGTAAATCGTTTTCCTCCAAACGCTCCTGGCCCCGCATTTCCAGAGATTTTCCCCGGCAACACATAAATAAGGTTTGTTCCGAGAGACGCAAATTGTTGCTCAATGTAAATTTTAAGCCCCTCACCGAACGCCAAAAGGAGAACAACGCTATAAACGCCTATTATTATTCCAAGCGATGTTAAGATAGAACGACCCTTATTTTTTGAAAGGTCCCGCGCGGCCTCAATAAGGTATAAGAGAATTGTTTTCATTTTTTAATAATCCTTCCGTCAAACATATGGATAATTCGCTTTGCGTAGCTAGCAATATGCTCGTCATGAGTAACTACTAGTATTGTCTTACCTTCTTTTATATGAATTTGTTTAATAAGTTCCATTATTTGAATACCGGTCTTTGAATCGAGGTTTCCCGTAGGTTCGTCGGCGATAATAACCTTCGGAGAATTTACCAATGCGCGGGCAATAGCAACGCGCTGTTGTTGTCCACCAGAAAGTTGGTTAGGAAATGCGTCTTTCTTTTCAAGAATCCCAAATGTCTCAAGAAGATACTGCGCATATTTTTCTATTGCGGCAGTTACACCAAGGGGTGAATAATGCGCGGGTAAAAGAACATTTTCGAGAACAGTAAGTTTGGTTATCAAGTTAAATTGTTGGAAGACAAACCCAATGGTTTGATTTCGTATACGAGATATCTCGGCATCTGACAAACGAGAAATATCTTCGTCTGCAACATAAATAACTCCCTCCGTAGGTCGTTCAAGAAGCCCTAACATATATAAGAGCGTTGACTTTCCTGAGCCGGAGCTTCCGAGTATTGCAACAAATTCTCCCTGTTTTATTTCAAACGAAACATCAATTAGTGCGTTTACCGTAACGTCTTTCGAGGGACGGTATATTTTGCTGACGTGATTAATAGACAACAACATCGTTCTTTTTAAGACCTTTTTTAACCTCAACGAATTCATCAGTTTCGAGACCTGTTGTAATTTGTTTTTTTACTTCACCGTTTTTTGTTTGTATAAATATATATTTTTTAGTTCCTTGCTCTTCTATTGCTTCGAGGGGAACCGCGAGAACACCATTTTTTTGCAACGTATTTATAGAAATTTCTGCACCCATACCAAGACGCACCTTTGACAACAGAGAGTGGGGTAACTTAATTTTAATTACATACGAATTTTCGTCAGAAGATTCAGGAGAAAAAGCAATGTAAACAAGTTTCCCGACGTAGTTTTTATCGGGGATTGCATCAAATATAATTTCTGCTCTCGAATTTTCTCGAAGCTTAATGACATCCTGTTGATCTACGAACCCCCTTAGGTATAGAGAATCGGGATTGACAATTTCAAACCGTGCGCCTGCCGGGGTAATATTAACTCCTGCGTATGGCTGGTCGACGTGCGTAACAATTCCCCCAATTGGAGTTACGAGCGTTGCCAGCTCAATAGTTAATTGGGAAAGTTCAACATCAAGAATAGTCTTGTCAAGAGAAAATTGACCCTGCTGTGCCAGGCGAGTTAAACGGTCACTCAAATAGATATTTGTGTCTCCTGTTGCGGCGCTTTTATTATCGTCTCTCCATTGATCAACAGTCCAGCGCGACGAGGTGAAGTCGTATAATTTTTTTTGCAAATTCTTTTGTAAATCTCGCTGATCAAGTCCGGCAATCGCTTGGTACTTTTGAACAGAGTCCCCTTCTTTTACACCAACCCACGAGAGTTTTCCTGATGTTTGAAATTGGAGCAAGACCTTCTCTTCAGCCTGCACAGTTCCGGAAATGCTTAAGGTACTCTTTAGGTTCTGAGTGGTAACGACAAAGGTTTGTTTCGGTTTTCCAGATTTTGAAAGCACCGGCGGTTTGGCTTTATTAAACCACCACAGTCCAATACCGAGAGTAATTAAAACAATTATAGTAACTTTGAGTAGATACCGCATAACATATCATTATACAATAAGGGCATGGGTGAGAAAATTAAATTTAATGCTTCGGACATAAAAAAACTACGCCTTGTACGAAAAAAATCACACAAAGGTGACAATGGTAAAGTTTTGGTTATTGGCGGTTCTACCCTCTTTCATAGTGCGAGCATTTGGGCAGCAGAACTTCTGGCCCATTTTGTTGACTTAGTCTTTTATTTTTCCCCCGCACACACCAATGAAGAGATTTTGCTAAAAAGTAAAATTGAATTTCGAAATGGAATAATAATTTCTCAAGATAAACTTCTGCATTATATTGCAGAGGCCGACGTTGTCTTGATTGGTCCAGGGATGTGCAGAAGAAGTCAACCACCAACTAACAACAAACAACCAACAACAAACAGTGTCAGCGAGATACTGTTGGGCGAGGACGAGGGGGAGCTAACGCATTTGTTGGTTAATAAACTACTGAGAGATTTTCCGCAAAAAAAATGGGTAATAGACGCGGGAGCGTTGCAAGAAGTAGAGTTGGGTCTTATTCCAAAAAATTCCATTTTAACCCCCCATTGGGGTGAATATACTCGACTTTTTCCCCAGTTCAAAATCCAAGAGTGGAATGAAGACCGTCTTCTTGAAGAAATTTGTCAACTTGGTACCAAAACAACAGAAGCAACATGGCTTCTCAAGCACCAGGACACCGACTTTGTATTTTCAAGAAGCACGGAAAATAAGACGCGCATTGAGGGAGGAAACGAAGGTTTAATTAAGGGCGGTACGGGTGACCTTTTATCTGCGCTCGTTGCGGCGTTTTTTGTGAAAAATGATGCTATTTTAGCAGCGTCATCCGCCTCGTTTATTTTGAAAGCGGCAGCGGACAGACTATATAAAAATATCGGACCATTTTATACCACAACCGAAGTTTTGCAAACAATACCAGGTGTACTATGGGATGAATTGGGGCTAAAAACCCAGAGTTAAGTTTGGAGATTTTTTTTCGCTATGCTTTCTTTCTAGCTCGAGGTGCCACGATACAGGAACCTTTATTTTGCTTACTGCGGTTGGAAGGTAGATAAATCTGTTGGTAATTCCAAAATCAAAAAGCTCTTTAGTAAGCATAACATCGTCAGTACAATATGAGGTAAGTTCTTCGATTCGCCCTTCTCGAAAAAAATCAATTGCCTGTAGACCGTGACCAGTCTTTCCCTTGGAGAGCGTTGCCGTTATAAGATCATCCAGTGGATAGCGCCGGCCAGTTTTCTCTTTTATACTCTCCATAAGATCAAACCGCTCAAACGAAAACAAATCCCCCACATAATAGGGTGAGAGAACAACAAGGTCAAAGTTGTTGCTGTTATAACCAACAAGGAGTGATGCTTTTTCAAATAGCCGAAACAGGTCTCCAATTGTTTTTTCGGTAAAAGAATATGATTTATTTGTCGCATAGTCATATGCAACAGCAACCGATACACGAAGTTTTTTTGTATCGTTATTTACCTCCCGAAATGAATTTTGTGTCTCAACATCAAAAACAACAGGTTGTGCCATAAGAAACTTATTTTACTCTTTAACTTACAAAGTAACCTTGAATAAATAAAGTAAGAAGCAATACTTGGGATAATGCCCCAACAACAACAACCCCGCACTTTATTAATCTATTTTGAGAAGTTGCAAGAAGCAAAAATGGTGCCCATGAAAAAAGGGCATACCGCGGAACAGAAGAAAGCGTCCCGGTAAGTGTAGGAAGACCAATGTTAATTATCGAAAAGAGGCCAATAGAGAAAGAAAACCACTGTTTTTGAATATACGATTTGTACGACCACCATAAAGATAGTAATAAACTAAAAGTGAAAATGAAAAATTCAACCAGGGCTACAAAATAAGATAAATCGTGAGTAGAAACTAGAAAGATTCGAAAATAACGATAATACACCTGGGGAAGAAGAATAGGGCTCGTTGATCTATTGGCTCCAAAAGCTGGTTGTGAGGTGAAAAAATAGAATGGGTTGCCTGTTGAAAACCAGAGGTAGAGTGCGTAGATTCCAAAGCCGAGAAGCGGGGAAAGAACTGTAAGAAGAGTACGAATTGTTAAATTGTTATATTGTTTAATTGTTCTGAAAGTCTCGATTCCAATTGGAATAATCAGAAAAATTCCCATGAGACGTGTGGCAGACGCGCACGCGGCACACAGCGCCATAAGTTTCCACCTTTTTTTTTGGAGGAAAAAGAGGGTGGCTGTAACGAGCATAAAGAAAAGACTTTCGGTATAAACAGCGTGAAAAAAGAATGCCGTAGGAAAGGTACAAAACAAAAGGAGAAACCATTTTGTTTGATTTAATGAATAGTGAGTTTTAAGAACACGAATTGTAAAATATAGTCCAATCACGAAACAGATATTTGAAATTATGAGACCGGCCAAAAGATGGTTTTGAGAAAAAAGAGGAGCAACGAATTTTATCAATAAAGGATACAAAGGAAAAAAAGCCTGTTCATATTGTGCGTATCCGTTTTGAGCAATCTTAACGTAATGCAATCCATCAAAATTCGCCCAGGCAGATAGCCATGTGGGCAAACTGAAACTAGGCAATAACTCTTTATAAGGAAAACGGCCACCGTAGGGAAAAAGTCGTTTAGCAAAAATTACAACAGCCAAGGCTATAATTGTATGTATTAAAACGGTGGTGATTAGGAGACGCCTATTATACATTTCTTTTGTCATAGACTATGGTTTTCCGGGAACTTCGTGGTGTAATAGACAACGAGCTTGATAAGAATCTACTGCCCCGATTTGAACAAGTGGTGCGTTGTAATGCGCGGGCTTTCCATTTGCACGAACACGCTGGGTGCGAACCGCAGTCCATTTTTTACAGGTATGACACACTGCTTTTAGCTTAATTATTTCCCCATCGGCAAGCGCAAGGAGTTGTGGCACGCAGCCGAATGGCTCTCCTCGAAAATCGGTATCGAGGCCCGCAACAATTACTATAATTCCTTTTTGAATCAATCTTTGAACAACACCAATAAGTGATATATCAAAAAACTGGGCCTCGTCGACAATAACAACGTCGGTATTTTTATGAATTTTTGTGAGAATTTCAGAGGGACTTTTAACACTTGTTGCTTTCCATTTCTGTTTTGAATGTGACGCGATTTTGTTGGTTGCATATCGCGTATCTAACGCATGGTTAAAAACGATCGCCTTAAGACCTGCAATTTTATAGCGACGCAAGCGTTTGACTAATTCTTCACTTTTTCCGGCAAACATAGGGCCGGTTATTACGTCGAGGTGACCAACCATGGAGACTATGTTAACACAATTATTGGTTAGGGTGAGGGTTAGGCAGTTGGTAGGTTGCTAGGTTAGGGCAAGGTTTTAATTGATATAATTGCATTAATGAATATTGGGGTTTTTGATTCAAGCCTTGGTGGGTTATCAGTACTCAAAGAGTTGTACAAGAAGTTACCCGACTATAATTACGTGTATCTTGGTGACAATGCTCACGTGCCATATGGAAATAAATCACCAGAACTAATTTATGAATTGACAAAACAATCAGTAGATTTTTTATTCAAGAAAAATTGTGCACTCGTAATTCTTGCCTGTAATACATCCACAACAAACGCACTTCGTAGATTACAGCGTGAATATTTACCACAAAAATATCCCAGCAGAAGAATTTTAGGGGTTGTTAAACCAGCTGTCGAGACTATTGCAGTACTTCAATCAAAGTGTGTTGGCGTCATTGGTACGCGGGCTACCATTTCTTCTGGGGCGTTTGAGCGCGAGATACGAAAAGTTTTGCCAGAGAGTACGGTTGTTCAAAACGA
This sequence comes from uncultured Gammaproteobacteria bacterium, assembly GCA_964358525.1. Taxonomy (GTDB): domain Bacteria; phylum Patescibacteriota; class Microgenomatia; order UBA1406; family UBA1406; genus CAYHPU01. Next base: position 9,716 of record CAYHPU010000001.1, on the reverse strand, counting down.
ATGTCCCCTCCTTGTTCCTATTATTGAAGAAGGTGAGTTCGAATGGGACGGGCTCAAATCTATTCTGGAGAAATATCTATATCCACTCATAAAAAGAAACATCGACACGCTTCTTTTAGGATGTACTCATTACAGCCTTATTGAAAAGCAAATTCGAAATGTTTTAGGAGAGGGTATTACTATTGTTTCTGAGGCGGTAGTTATTCCAGAAAAACTTAAAAACTATTTTGAAAATCATCCAGAAATAGAAAAATTGATAAAAAAGAATCAAAAAAGAGAATATTATGTTTCGGACTTTAGCGAACAGTATAATGTACTGGTGAAATTGTTCCTGGGGAGATATTTTGGAGAAAAAGATCTACTACAAGTAGCGCACCTCTAATAATTCTCACCTCTTTTTGGCTTCCTCTAAGTATTTTTTAATTGCTTGCACAATTTTACTATCATTTTTGAGTTCTTCGATTGATTTCACTTGGTCTTTATTCAGCATTAATTCATCTGTTGGGCCATGAAATTCACTGCCGAGTTTTAAAATGGTGAATTGTTTTTTTAAGGCAGCAGACGACGTGCTTTGTTTTACTTTTGATTTTGATGTTGGTTGTGGGACTGGAACACTAAGAACCTTGAAATAATATACGTCCTCAATAGTTAGAAAGCCATTTTTTTCTTCTTGTATTTTTCCGAGATAGATCTGTCCATTTTTTAAGACAATTGCGTGGTAATTTTTTGAGTATGTTTTAGTTGTGGCATCCTTCTGGAACGGTCCCATACGAAAGTACATAAGCACAGAGAGTGTTATTCCAACGCCCATAAAGACAAGCATAAGGGCTAAAAAAAGTGCTTTCATATTAGTTTATGGGTTAATAGGAACTTCTACATTTTGTTTCGGTTTATTTTTATCATCATAATACTTTTGAATCAACCGAAGAATAGATGAATTTGGTTGTAATTTCTGTAAATAGAGAATATCTTTTCGTTTAATTTTAATAGCTTCGGACTTAATAGTGTCTCCCTCGCCCATTTTTTGCAGAATAGCAGACGGTGTGGCTTTCTTTATGTAAAATACATTGGTGAGCACTACAGGATCCGCGGATTCGTTGGTGACTTTCCCTATAAACATAGCTTTATTGATCATAGTGACCGCTCGGTAATCTGCGTAGGGTGATTGGAGCCCAACAAGATAAAGCATAGTGTCTGGTTTTAAGAAAAATAACACACTTATACCTACTCCAATTAGGCCACAGGCGATAAATAATGCACCAATACGTTTACGAATACTCATGCTTGTTTTTTATAAAACCCTACAAGTAAAATAATGAACACAGCAAATTCAATACCAGTAAAAAACTTGGCAAGAGGAACTCCCGATCCAAATAAAAACTGTACATACCGCAAGACATAATTATTTATAGGTACAAAAACAACAATTGTTATTAAAAGTGAAATAACAAAACGAACTGAGGCGGTAACTGGATGAAACCACTGATCAAGACGAAGCGACCTGACTATTTTTGCCGCAAATGATAGTTCAATAAAGAAAAGGATGAGGTTTGTAAAAGAAAATAGTGAGCTAACTACTATTTTAGTAAAAGAAGCTAAAAAAGGCTGGAACATACTTCTATTGTACAAAACTGAACGAGTTAAAGAAATTGGCAAAGTCATGTGCATAAAGTGCGTGGTATGCGCGCCCCGCTCCACAGGTTAGAACATAGGAAACACCTTCATTTTTTGGAACAAGGAGGGTAGTCATAATTTGTGTTGCAGAGAGAGGATCAACAAGAAAATAGTTAAATTGAATACCCCGAGAGGTATTTATTATGGAATTCGTTTTCGTTTTTTCCTGATAAACCTGTCGAACTAATTCAATGCCGCGCATCTCTTTACGTACTTCGCATCCTATGCGCGCATCATATATATGGTGGAATCCACTAATATAATCGGCACCAAATTTTTTTGTTAAATCAACTCCAGAATCTTTTTTAAATCCCACGGGGAGAAGGTAAGAAATAAAATTTTCTCGATCAACAACCTGTTGTTGCGACGGTTGCTTGAGGAAGAAAAGTAGACGTGTCCCAACAATGTCGTGTGTGGACAGGTAATAAAGGCCATAGAGAGTCCCTACAGTACCTACAAGTATCCCAAGGCAAAGAAATAAAACTATAAGAATCCTATTTTTCATTAGATATCTTGAACGACGATACCATCGTATCAAATTGCGGTTTGTAAAAGTTGTATTCAGAAACAGGCGCAGAACAATTAACAAACGTTGTCTTTTCACTGCTTGCAGTAATAAGTTCAATATGTTTCATGGAGCGATTATTATCCCGATACGTTGCCTCAATCTGAATTCCCTCCTGTGTGCCTACGCCTCGTTGTTTTTTTCGCTGTACTGTATATTTTTCAAATTGCTCTTCAAGGTGACGCACGAGTCCTGCTGAAAGTTCTTCTTTGGTAACGGATCCCTTTTTAAGGTGTTGAGTTTGAGAAATAAAACAAGTAATTGAATTGTTGTTTTTTGCGGTAAACATGTATATAAAGCTAGGATTATAGGTGGCCAATTGCTGTGCGGTAAGGCGCTTCAATTCCCTCGGTGCAATAAAAGAAAAATGGAGTGAGCCATCTTGAATAAGGACGCCTGTTTTAGCTTGGGGAAAACCAAGGAACATAACTGTTATAACAATTATAAAAATTACAATTGTTATATTCACAAATAAAAAGTTTCTCGGCTTTTTCTGTGGAAGGGGAAAGGTAATAAGAGGGCTGTATGAGCGCATTTTAATTCATTGCTTCCCAAGCATAATCTGTGTTGGTTCCATCGCTGTTAGCGTCATCAACACAAATATATGCAATCCCAGAAGTCATGGCGCCAGCAGTTGTATTGGCGTAATATACTTTTCCTGCATGACCAGATGCGTTGCATGTTCCTGTTGCCGAAAGACCAGCGCCAACCGCAATACGAACGGACGACGCCCCACTAAAGTTAACAACTCCGCTACTTGAGATTGTTCCAGAGGAAGACAGTGTTCCTGGTGAATTCACCGTATCGTTGCTGTCACCCAAGTTAATTGTATCGGCGTCTGCGTTAGTACCAATATCTATAGTATCACACGTTGCACTGCTACAAATACTTACTGATGATGCGTTTGCATTACCTATGGTGACAGCCGCTGCTCCGCCTGCGTCAAGTATAAGATTATTTGCCCCATTAGATTGCACCGTTAAAGTTCCCGCACCAGTTGGTGCAATTGTTGCATTTGCAGCTACACTTAGGGTAGATACATTCAATAGAATTGTTCCTGCTGAAGGGTTGGTTATGGTGTTTGCATTTGCACCTGTTAACGTTGAAAATGTTAGCGCATCGGCAACATTAGCGTCACCTAAGGTTCCTGTAACATCGGCTGTTCCTAAATCAACCGCACTCCAGGTCGGTGCACCCGAGGGATTTCCATGAAGCACGACGTTTGCCGTTGCGCCGGCCAAGGTGCTCCCCTGTGATGTTGTTGTTGGAGCGTAGATGACACCATATTGGGTAAACGTACTGCTGTTGCCAGTTCCACCCTTGTCTGTTGTCAATGTTCCCGCAACTTCCGCAGTTCCTAAGTCTACCGCTGTTGTCGAAGATCCAGAACCAACAAATAGTGACGAGGTAAGGGTGTTAGACACATCGGCGTCTATAATTGAATCTGCCTGAAAGCCTAGGTTAGCCGCAGATACTCCCGAGAAGTCAACACTCGGGGTACCCGAGCCTACAAGACTTGTTAAAAAGTTAACAGTGTTTGCATATACGGTGCCCCATCGGTTTCCAGATGCACCGAAATCGTCATTTGCATTAGATACTACTGCGCCTCGTACACCACCGGCGCCTGGCGCTCCCCCACCTAGAACAAGATTTCCTCCATTAGCGAGTGCCGTTGAGGACGCTGGGCCAACTACAGCAAGAGTAATTATGCTATTATCTCCAGCGGTTGCAACAGTTACAGTACGTGATGCGCCCGCATCAAAGGTTACGTTCCCGCCGAGCGTTGTGCTACTGTCCACATCAAGAGTGCTACTTGTGTGGATAGCTCCCGTTGTGTCGGTGACAGTAAAGACGCCCGAGTCTGCTGAAACACCCCCATTTAAAGTTGCCGAACCGTCAACCGTCAGTGTTCCGTTTGTTGAGACATTTCCTGCACTTGAAATTGTTGTTCCAGAAGATCCGTATCCACCAGCAACATTTACATCTGCAATTGCGCCAAAATTAAATGTTGTGACATTGGCATTAAGCATGTTAAATGTTGTGGCGGTAGAAGTCATATCTCCGCCGTTTACTGCAAGATCTCCGCCTGTCGTAATGTCACCAGAGGTGTCTGCAACAGAGAAGTTGTCACCTGATAATCCTACAGCAAACGTTAGAGCCGCTCCCGTCACATCCACCCCCCCCGTTGCGTCGACATTACCACCAAATGTTACTTGTCCAACTCCCGTTTGTGTTAACACATCGGCGATAGTTACTGCACCTGCGCCGTTTACAATATCGTCCCGCACGTCGAGATTTCCACTGGCAGAATTAATTAGAACATCACCTGTTGTTGGATTTATTGTTGTTGTACCACCCGCTGTTATATTGAGTGTACCTGTTGATGTTATATCTCCCCCGTTTACTGCGGCGTCCCCATCAAGTGTTAACGCTCCATTTGCTTGAATATTTCCAGTGCTTGATAAAGTTGTTCCTGTTGATCCGTATCCACCGCCAAAATTGGTATTTGCAACACCACCAACATTAAGAGTAGTTACCGTTCCATTTACAAAATTAAACGTGGTTGCGGTTGATGTTATGTCTCCCCCATTCACCGCAACGTCACCCGCGGTTGTTACATTTCCATTTGAAACATCGACAAAAAAGTTAGCGCCGCCAACGGTAAGATTTGCGCCAGTTACATCTACGCCACTATTCGCGTCAACATTTCCGGAAAAAGTTACCTGCCCACTTCCTGTTTGAGACAACACATCCGCAATGGTTACGGCGCCCGTTGTGTTATAAATGGGATCGCGCATATCTATCGAAGCGGCCGAATCCACAACAATATCATTCGTATTTGAAGAAAGGGTTATAGATTTACCATTTATGGTGATATTTGGATTGGTTGTATTGTTTCCAATGTTCAGATATTCTCCCGCGTCCACAGTAGAAATAGCAAAATATTGATTGTCACCCTCTTTAATTTTAAACACCAGATCGCGATTATCTTGCATATTAAATTCAAATGCCCCACCCTTTAGTACAACATCTCCATTTGCGGTAAGTTTTCGAAAGTCTGCATTACCATTTTTATCAATCACCGCATTTGTCAAATAGAGAGAGTCCCATCTGTGGTCGCCGTCTCCTAAATTCCCTTTTCCATTAATTGCCGGATACACTAGTCCGTTTCTATCGATTAATACCGTTCCGTCTCCTAATATGCTTGAAATTTCCTGTGCTCCACCACCCGCATTAAACCGGTACGGTATTTTGGCTGTTCCCTCAGTAATTGCAGAGTCCGCAACATAAAATGAGCCCGATTTTAATCATTGGACGTCAATCATTGGATACCAATTCTTTCCTTTAAATTTCCCACGATTATTTATAGTGAAAGCATATTCTTGCCAGTCTTTTGTACCAGAGAATGAAAACGATTTAGTAACCGCGTACGTGTTTTTATCTGGGTCCCAAAATACAAGACGTGCCGTTGTTCCAGCGGGAACATTTACTGCTTTAAAGAAAGCAGAAAATACATATGCACGATTTTCAATAAGTTTTGTCTGTGGTTGTGAGACACCAAATACCCCCGATCCACCACCACTAAACTTTAATCCATATACGCCGGTTCGAAGAGCCTCTTCACTAACAGCGGTGTTTCCGTTATTAGAATCTAAAATAAAATTCCACTGGTTTGGTGTTGAGCCAGACGTTGTGTTAAAAGCTGAGTTTCGAATGAGATTGACCGACGTAGAATCGAGCGCTTCACCACTGTTTTCTGTTGAAAAGGAAGGGCGAGAGAACGCCTCAAGCTCTCTACTTATATCAAGTGGAGCAGGAACAAATGGAGACGGGGCTGGTATTTTCTTTTTTGCCTTTACGGGTGTAATTGAAACAGCAGAAACAGGACTACTTATAGTGTGTGCCAGGGGATTGTTATTCCCATATATTTGTGTGATAGCAATAGAAAAATAGAGCGTTAGTACGGGTAGAGAAACAATGAGTAGGTTTTTTGCTAACTGTAAAAGACTCCTTTTATTTGTATTTCCCATTATATTATATACGCAGTATATCATACTGTATTAGACTATAGACTACTTTGTCAAGCTAGAAATATACAGATTGTTAGAGTGATATAAAACAGCTACTCGGGTACAACAAAAAAAATGTAGTTTCGGATTTTTGTAGCGTACCGAAGGCTACTAAAAAATCGAGGGACCGACTTCTCATAAAGTATTATTTGATCATTTCGAATCCCAAAATAAGCAGGCCTTCCATATTCATTGAAATAAGTACTAATACTATGGTCATTTAATGGTGTAAGAAAGGTGTTTAAATTTTGATGGTTTGTCTCCATGAGCCATGTGACGGGTAGAACCGCCATTTTATTTGTAGGAATTGCACGACGCAACTGCCGTGCTGCGGCAACAGTATTAAAAGTTGCTTTTTTAATAAAAAATTCGTAGTCGGCCTGTATAGATAGTACAACCTCACTAATAATCATCAATACAAGTACTACTGGCATTATTTTTCCTTGTATTGAAGTAAGTAACAGGTAGTTTTTGTGCTCAAATAGAAGAGCAAACATAAGTGACAGAGGAATAATAATACCAACAAGAAAGCGAGCATAGGGGGAAGGTATAAGCACCATATATATAAGGAAGAAGAAAAGAGAGAGTACAGACATTAATTCGAGCCGGTGACTTTTTCGCGTAAGGTCAAACAGTCTTCCCTCCTTTCTATATCGCAAAAGAAGCACAACACAAAATATACAGGCAGAGAATACAAGAATAGGTATAACTCCCCACAAGGAATTATTGATGAGTCCTAAAAATTGCGCCGGAAACCATTCGGTAAATGCCCGAATGCCGTGTGGGCGATTCCCCCCGATAATCGCCGTGAAATTAACAAGCCAAACGGGTTTATTTGGTAACACAATGATTACCAAGTAAAGCAGTGACAACAAAATGACGGCGGCGACAAACCCCGCCCCGCTGTGTAAAAAATGATGTACGGTAGGAGTTTTCTTTTTTTGTGAAATTTCATGTACAAAAAAAATAACATAGGTAAAGAATAATGTTGGCGCAAGCCATATACTTGACTGTTTGGTAAAAAAGGCCAAAACAAAAGCACATCCAGCAACAATACCACGAACATAATGGTGCGAATGTGAATTAAGTGCGCGGTACCAGGTTACGAGTGCAAGAATGGAAAAAAGAATCATGGTTCCTTCAGGGAGACCTGTTCTCACAAATGTTAAATAAAACGGGTTAATTAAAAAAGGAATACTACCAACAAGCGCACTTCTCTTGCCAAGCTCCTTTTTCAAAAAGAAGTACACAACACAAATGGTAATTATAGAAGCGATTATATTAACGAATCGAAAGGAATATATATGAAGCCCAAACAAATAAAGACCAACAACTTGTAGAAGTGGATAAACAGGCATAATTCCAGCAAAGAAAACTCCATCGGTTCTCCATGTCCCATTCAGGTAGAGATTTCGAGCCGCATACGAATGAGTTCCTTCGTCCCCCGCTTCGAGAAATGAACCACTGGCCGGATCGGCATTTAAATTAATTGTACGGAATATAAGAGCGGCTATTAGCAGTATTCCAACTCCACCATACAAAAGAATTTTTCTGGTGTTGCGGGTAATATTAAAAAATCTCACAAATTCATTGTAACCAATTATGTTTATCTTTTTCGATAAAAAGAAAATACTAGAACAAGAGCGAGGAGGCCTAATTTTGGATGATATGAAAGTTGTGGAAGCGTCGCAATAACAGAACACAGCGCAAAAATTTCTCCAGTTTTCATAGTAAGCAGAAATCCAATTATAAGCGGAATCATTCCTGCAGAAACATATCGCATACTCGAAGTAACTCCACCAGAAGAAGAAGGAAGGAAAAGAAAGAAAAATATATTAAATAAACCAAGGATGAAAAGTCGACGAACAAATGGAGAGATGTTTTTATTGAAAATATAAAGTGGTACGACAAAGGGAATAAATCCAACCAGCGAGAATTCTGAGAAGATGGACTGAATTATTTTCCACGCACCATATCTATCGGTGAGCAACAGTGAAAGAGAAGTTGTATTGGTGGGAGAAAAAACAGTTCCAAAGGGGTATACAAAATTGTTGGTGAAAACATAATTTCGAACATACCACGACACACCCAGAAGAAACAGGGGAATAGCAAATTGAGGAAATGACGAAATCGAAATAAAAAATGGCCGTATTTTTCTGAAATATACTATCACAATTATGCCGGCATACAAGAGACCCGAATATTTTGTTCCGATTAATAATCCAAAGAGAATTCCGAGAATAAGTGGAATATGTCTATTTTTAGAACCGGATTCGAGCAAAGCAACTATATATAATATATAATGTAGGCAATAAGCCATACGTCTACACTTTGGGTTGTGATAATACGAAACCACACGGGGAGAAAAAGTGACGCCAGCACAATATCTACTCTTTTTGACAACATATAAACTCCACCCCCCAGGAACAGTAGTCCAAAGATATTAAATAGGTTTGGCGGGAGGTGAAAAAAAATTAAGACAGAAAGTACCAGCTCGGAAGCTGCGGGATAATAATGAAAGGGGGAACTGAGCGCGGCTTTATTAAACACTGTCCCGTTTAAAATCTTCTCAGCCAGGGGTATGTGGTACGCAACGCTATCAAGCTCAACTGCCTTTGTGGTAAGCGCAGCGTAGGTGAGGCTGAGCAAAACAAAAATAAAAAGAAAGGCGTAAAAAAAATTAAGATTGGTCTTTTGCATAGCTGTTTTGGTATAGTACTACTCAATGTACAAGAAAAGCAAGTTCTCCCCTAAGGAGAAATATACCGACGATAAGAAATTACCTCAAAAAACCTCTTGGGGGCATGTTGCCAAGTGGTATGACAACTCTGTGAAAGAACGCGGACATTATTATCACACACACCTCGTGCTTCCAAATGTATTGCAACTTTTGTATTTGAAGGATGGCGACTCACTACTAGATATTGCCTGTGGACAAGGGGTACTTGCTAGAAGAATTCCAAAAACCGTGTCGTATGCTGGTGTTGACATATCGGACGAGCTTATTAATACTGCTCGGAAATATGATACGGTAAAAAACCATACCTATTTTGTAGGCGACGTGACAAAAGGAATGCCCTATATAAAGGACAAGTTTACTCACGCAACAATTGTGCTTGCGCTCCAAAATATGGACAAGCCAATACTTGCTCTTAAAAATGCTTCCGAAAAAATGGAAACAGGCGGACGGCTTGTTATTGTTCTCAATCATCCGTGTTTTCGAATTCCCCGCCAGTCGGGGTGGGAAATAGACGAACACACGAAAACTCAAAAGCGCTGGATTAATCGATATTTATCGTCGCTTACCATACCTATTAATATGCACCCCAGTAAACAAAACCGCGGTGCGGTTACGTGGTCTTTTCACTTTTCATTATCTACTTTGAGTATTTCCTTACAAGCCGCGG